>MGXL01000068.1:0-6425 GCA_001801365.1 Gammaproteobacteria bacterium RBG_16_57_12
TATGGAGCGTGATGACGCGGCAACCGATACGGTTGATCAGTTCCAGATCATGACTGGCGATCAGCACCGTGATGCCCACCTGGTTGAGCTCGCGAAACAGGCTCATGATGTCCTGCGACAGTTCCGGATCCAGATTGCCGGTGGGTTCGTCGGCAATCAGGATGGGCGGGCGATGTACAATGGCGCGCGCGATACCGACACGTTGCTGCTCGCCCCCGGACAAGGTGATCGGCTTGTGGCGTTCACGGTGCAACAGGCCGACCTTGTCCAGGGCGGCACGCACCCGGCGGCCGATTTCCTGATGCGGATAGCCGGCGACCACCAGCGGCAGGGCGACGTTATCGAAAATGGTCTGGTCATCGAGCAGCTTGTAATCCTGGAAGATTATTCCCAGATTACGGCGGAAATAGGGGATGCGCCGGCGCGAAACACGGTCAAGATGCTGGTCGTTAATGATGATCTGGCCGCGGGTGCAGCGTTCGATCAGGGTGATCAGCTTCAGCAGCGTGCTCTTGCCGGCGCCGGAGGGGCCGGTGAGGAAGACCATCTCGCCACGATCGATGTGCAGGTCGATATTGAGCAAGGCATCCTGCCCCCCCGGGTAGTGCTTGCTGACGTTGGAGAAATGGATCATGGCAACACTTTGGCTATATAGGTTGATTTAGGTCTGGTCAGGGCGTTCGAGCAGGGCGTCGACAAATTCTTCGGCATGAAATTCCCGCAGGTCATCGATACCCTCGCCGACACCGATATAACGGATCGGAATTGCCATGCGTTTGGCAATGGCGAAGATAATCCCGCCCTTGGCGGTGCCGTCCAGCTTGGTAAGGGTGATGCCGGTCAGCCCCACGGCCTGATGGAACTGCTCGGCCTGGTTGAGGGCATTCTGCCCGGTGCCGGCGTCCACCACCAGCATGATCTCGTGGGGGGCGGCCGGATCCAGTTTGGCAAGTACCCGCTTGACCTTTTTCAGCTCCTCCATCAGATTGCCCTGGGTGTGCAGGCGTCCGGCGGTATCGGCGATCAATACATCGATCCCGCGCGCCCGGGCCGCTTGCAGGGCATCATAGGTCACCGAGGCCGAATCCGCCCCGCTGTGCTGGGCGATCACCGGGATGCCGTTGCGCCGGCCCCACTCCTGCAATTGCTCCACCGCGGCGGCGCGAAAGGTGTCGCCGGCCGACAGTATCACCGACAGGCCCTGTTGCTGCAGCCGTTGGGCCAGTTTGCCGATGGTGGTGGTCTTGCCGGCGCCGTTGATGCCGACCATGAGGATCACATAGGGGCGTGACGGTGGCGGGATCGGCAGCGCCTGCTCGGTGGGCGAGAGTATCGCGAGCATATCCTCGCGCAGCGCGGCGTACAGCGCATCGGCATCGGCCAGTTGCTTGCGTGAGACGCGCAGGGTCAGGTCCTGTATGATCTGATGGGTGGCATCGACCCCAAGGTCGGCGGTCAATAGCTGGGTTTCCAGTTCCTCCAGCAATCCGGCGTCGATGGCCTTCTTGCCCAGCACCAGATTGCCAATACCTTCGGCAAGACTGCTGCGGGTCCGGGAAAGCCCCTGCTTCAGGCGGGCGAATAAGCCGGATTTTTCATCCGGGGGGGTCGCAGCGGCTTTTTTTCTGAAACTGAACATGTTTTTTTGTGTCATACGGTTTGTTTACGATAGGCGATATCCTATCATTCCCCGGGTCAAACAAAAAATAAGGCACATCTAATGATGAAACGAATTCTGATGGCGGGGCTGATCCTGTGCTGTGTTCCAGCGGCCTGGGCGGCGCAGACACAGGAATACTCCCTCAAGAACGGCATGAAGGTCATCGTCAAGGAAGACCATCGCGCCCCGGTCGTGGTGTCCCAGGTCTGGTACAAGGTGGGCAGCGGTTACGAGACCAACGGCACTACCGGGATATCCCATGTGCTGGAACACATGATGTTCAAGGGTACCAAGAAGCATCCGGCCGGGGAATTTTCCCGGATCATTTCCCAGAACGGTGGGCAGGAAAACGCCTTTACCAGCCGCGATTACACCGCCTATTTCCAGACCCTGGAAAAGAGCCGGCTGCCGGTCGCCTTCGAGCTGGAGGCGGATCGCATGCGTAATTTGCAGTTGCCGGAAGAAGAATTCATCAAGGAACGCAAGGTGGTGATGGAAGAGCGGCGCATGCGCACCGAGGACGATCCCAATTCCTTGACCTCCGAACAATTCACCGCCGCCGTCTTTGTCAACAGTCCCTATCATCATCCCGTGATCGGCTGGATGAACGATCTGGAAAATCTCACCGCCAATGATCTGCGCAACTGGTACGCAAAATGGTATGCCCCCAACAATGCCACCCTGGTGGTGGTGGGCGATGTGAAGCCCGAGGAGGTGCTGAAACTGGCCGAGAAATATTTCGGCCGCCTCCCCACCAGCGAGATCACGCCACCCAAGCCGCAACGTGAAATCCGGCAGCAGGGGGTACGGCGTATCACGGTCAAGGCGCCGGCGGAGCTGCCCTATCTGATCATGGGCTATCAGGCGCCGACGCTCAGGACGGCCGCCGAGGACTGGGAGGCCTATGCCCTTGATGTGCTGGCGGGCGTGCTGGATGGCGGCGACAGCGCGCGCTTTGCCAGAAATCTGATCCGTGGCAGCCAGATCGCCGCCGGTGTGGGCGCGGGCTATAACCTCTATGCGCGCGCCGATGACGTGTTCACCTTCGCCGGCACCCCGGCGCAGGGGCATGGCATCGGCGCGCTGGAGCAGGCCATCCTCGGGCAGATCAAGCGCGTGCAGGATGAGCCGGTCAGCCAGGAGGAGCTGGACCGGATCAAGACCCAGGTGGTGTCAGGCGCCATCTATGAACTGGATTCGGTGTTTTATCAGGCCATGAAGATCGGGATACTGGAGACCATCGGTCTGAACTGGCGCGTGCTGGATGACTATGTGGCGCGTGTCCGCGCCGTGACTGCGGAACAGGTGCAGGCGGTGGCGCGCAAATATCTGGTGGAGGACCGCCTGACGGTGGCGGTGCTCGAGCCGCAGCCGATCGATCAGGGTCAGGCGCCCAGGATGATGAAAAACGGAGGCGGTCATGTACGTTAAATCGATAATCATACTATGGGCCCTGGTCGCGGGTGCGGCGCAGGCCGCGCCGAAGATCGAGCACTGGGTGGCCGCCAACGGTGCCCGGGTGTATTTCGTGGCGGCGCCGGAGTTGCCGATTGTGGATATCCAGGTGGCCTTCGATGCCGGCAGCGCCCGTGACGGCAATTTCCCCGGCCTGGCCACGCTGACCAATCTGTTGCTGGACGACGGGGCGGCGGGGCTGAATGCCGATCAGATCGCCGAAGGCCTGGAAGGCGTGGGCGCGTCCATGGGGGCAAGTTCATCGCGCGACATGGCGACGGTGAGTCTGCGCAGCCTGACCGATCCCGCCCAGTTGAAACCAGCCATCGAGATCTTCAAGGGCGTGCTCAGCCAGCCGAGTTTCCCGAAGGATGCCTTCGAGCGCGAGCGCAAGCAATTGCTGGTGGGGGTGAGCGCCCGCAAGCAGTCGCCGGAAGAAATCGCCGACGAACTGTTTTATCAGGGCCTGTATGGCGAGCACCCCTATGCCCATCACCCCGATGGCAGCGATGACAGCCTCAAGAGCCTGACGGCGGAAAATGTCCTGATGCATTTCCAGGCCTACTATGTCGGCAAGAATGCCGTCATCGCCATTGTCGGCGCCCTGGACCGCGCCGCGGCCGCAGACCTGGTAGGGCAGCTGACCGAGGGCATGCCTGCCGGTTTGCCGGCGCCGTCCTTGCCGGAGGTGGCCGGGCTCGCCGAGGGCAAGCTGGTCAGGCAGAACCATCCCTCCACCCAGACGCACATCCTGCTGGGCCAGCCGGGGCTGAGCCGCGGCGATCCGGACTATTTCCCGCTCTATGTGGGCAATCACATGCTGGGCGGCAGCGGCCTGGTGTCGCGCATCAACGAGGAGATCCGGGAAAAGCGCGGCCTGTCCTACAGCGCCTACAGCTATTTCATGCCCATGCGCCTGCCGGGGCCGTATATCCTGGGCTTGCAGACCCGCAATGAATCCAGCGACGAGGCCCTGGGGGTGTTGAAGCAGACCCTGGGCGACTTTATCGCCAAGGGTCCGACCGCCGAGGAACTGAAGGCCTCGAAGCAGAATATCACCGGCGGGTTTCCGCTGCGCCTGTCCAGCAACCGCAAGATACTCGATCATATCGCCATGATCGGCTTCTATCAGTTGCCGCTGGATTATCTGGACACCTTCAACGCCAGGGTGGAGGCCGTGACCATCGAGCAGATCCGCGCGGCCTTCCAGCAACGCATCCATCCCGATAAAATGGTCACGGTCATGGTGGGCAACCACGGGCAAAAATAAATCATTGGGCTGTCTAAATCAGCCCCCCATTCCAAATAAACTGGCGGTTGCATCATGAATCGAAAAATACAATTAAAAATACTCGATGAACGTATCGGTAACGAAATCCCCCTGCCGGCCTATGCCACGCCGGGCTCCGCCGGCCTGGATCTGCGCGCCTGTCTCAAGGCGCCGCTGGAGCTCAAGCCGGGCCAGACGGAACTGATCCCCACCGGAATGGCGATCCACATCGAAGACCCGGGCCTCGCCGCCGTGCTGCTGCCGCGCTCCGGGCTCGGCCACAAGCACGGTATCGTGCTGGGCAATCTGGTCGGACTGGTCGACTCGGATTATCAGGGGCAGTTATTCGTCTCCTGCTGGAACCGTGGTAACCAGCCCTTCACCATCAATATCGGCGAACGCATCGCCCAGATGGTGCTGGTGCCGGTGGTACAGTGCGACTTCGAGATCGTGGAGGAATTCGGCCAGAGTCACCGCGGCAGCGGCGGCTTCGGCTCCTCCGGCCGTCACTGATCCGTCCCCGGTCTGTGCTCCCTCATCGATAAGTAAATGTTCACTCCCGCTGCTTTAAAGTCCCGCCAATCGTTGTATAATTTGCGCACGGAGAAATAACCCGCCTATTTCATCAAGGCTCCAGGACAAATTTTTGGAAATCGCGATGACCAGCAGCGCCCATACTATTCCCGCTAGCATCTTCAAGGCCTATGACATCCGCGGCATCGTGGGGAAGACCTTGAATCCCGAGCTGGTCTACGCCATCGGCCAGGCCATCGGCACCGAGGCGCGTCTGCAGGGCGAGCGGCACATGTTTGTCGGGCGGGACGGGCGCCTGTCCGGCCCGGAATTGCTCCAGGCGCTGATCAGCGGCCTGCGCGCCAGCGGCATCGATGTCACCGATGTCGGTTGTGTGCCGACCCCGGTGTTGTATTTTGCCGCCTACGCCCTGGGCAGCGGCTCGGGCGTGGCCCTGACCGGTAGTCACAATCCCCCCGACTACAATGGCCTGAAGATGGTACTGGGCGGCGACACCCTGGCCGGCGAGCGCATTCAGAAATTGCGCCGGCGCATTATCGACCGCGATGTGCTCGCGGGGGACGGCGCCTACGATCAGCGCGAAGTAATCGCCGCTTATATCGCCCGGATCTGTGAGGATGTGCATCTGGCGCGTCCGCTGCATGTGGTGGTGGACTGCGGCAACGGCGCCGCCGGTGCCGTTGCCCCCGCCCTGCTGCGCGCCCTGGGTTGCCGGGTCGATGAATTATATTGTGATGTGGACGGCACCTTTCCCAATCATCATCCCGATCCCAGCCAGCCGGAAAATCTGGAGGATCTGATCGACGCCGTGCGCGCCCAGGGCGCCGACCTGGGCCTGGCCTTCGATGGCGACGGTGACCGTCTGGGCGTGGTGACCACGGATGGGGAAGTGATCTGGCCCGATCGCCAGATGATACTCTATGCCCGGGATATCCTGGCCAGAAACCCCGGCGCCCGGATCATTTACGACATCAAGTGCAGCGGCAATCTCGGGCACAGTATCGCCGCGGCGGGCGGACGGCCCCTGATGTGGCAGACCGGGCACTCGTTGATCAAGGCCAAGATGAAACAGGATGGCGCGCTGCTGGCGGGCGAGATGAGCGGCCATATTTTTTTCAAGGAACGCTGGTATGGTTTTGACGACGCCACCTATACCGCGGCGCGTCTGCTCGAGATCCTGGCCGCTGATGCCCGATCACCTTCGACGGTGTTGTCGGAGCTGCCCGATGCGGTGAATACGCCGGAGCTGCGCGTCGACATGGTGGAGGGCGCGCATTTCAGATTCATGGAGCGCTTGCAGCAAAGCGCCAAGTTTCCCGGTGGAGACGTGACCACCATTGACGGGATCCGTGTGGACTACGCCGATCGCTGGGGGCTGGTGCGGGCCTCCAACACCACCCCCTGTCTGGTGCTGCGCTTTGAGGGTAAAGACCAGGCGGCGCTGGAACGCATTCAGGATGAATTCCGCCATGTCATGCTGGCGCTGGATTCCTCCTTGTTATTGCC
>MGXL01000068.1:6449-7435 GCA_001801365.1 Gammaproteobacteria bacterium RBG_16_57_12
CAATGAACGTGGCGCGGGTGCTGACCGAGGCGCTGCCCTATATCAAGCGCTTTGCCGGCAAGACCATCGTGATCAAATACGGCGGCAACGCCATGGTGGATGAAGCTCTCAAAAACGGCTTCGCCCGCGACATCGTGCTGATGAAACTGGTGGGTATGAATCCCGTGGTGGTGCACGGCGGCGGCCCGCAGATCGGCAAGCTGCTGGAGCGCATCGGCAAGCCGTCCCAGTTCGTGCAGGGCATGCGCGTCACCGACAGCGAAACCATGGATGTGGTGGAGATGGTGTTGGGCGGCCTGGTCAACAAGGAGATCGTCAATCTCATCAACCGGCATGGCGGCAAGGCGGTGGGCCTGACCGGCAAGGATGGCGAACTGATCCGCGCGCGCAAGCTCACCTTCACCAAGAACGCGCCGGAATTAAACACGCCGGAGATTATCGATATCGGCCATGTCGGCGAGGTCGCCTCCATCAGCACCGAGGTGGTCGATATGCTGGTGCATGGCGATTTTATCCCGGTGATTGCGCCCATCGGCGTGGGTGACGACGGCCAGTCCTATAATATCAATGCCGATCTCGTGGCGGGCAAGCTGGCCGAGACGCTCAAGGCGGAGAAGCTGATCCTGCTTACCAATACCGCCGGCCTGCTGGACAAGCAGGGTAAACTGCTGACCGGACTCAACGCCCAGCAGGTCAATGAGCTGATTGCCGACGGCACCATCTACGGCGGCATGCTGCCCAAGATCGGTTGCGCCCTGGATGCCGTGCAGGCCGGGGTGAAGACCGCTCATATCATCGACGGGCGGGTGGAGCATGCCGTGTTGCTGGAAATTTTTACCAACGAAGGGGTCGGCACCTTGATCAGGAGCCGCTGACCGGACGAGGGATTTGCAGCGCTGCACACCCGCGGCATAAGGTTTCGAGTGAACGCACAGGCGAGTGAACCGTGATCAAGAACAACAAAGGCGAACGTCGGCTACAAATCC
>MGXL01000068.1:7471-7801 GCA_001801365.1 Gammaproteobacteria bacterium RBG_16_57_12
GCGAGCGCATCACCACGGCAGGGCTGGCGCGTGCCGTCGGGGTGTCCGAGGCGGCCCTGTATCGCCACTTCGCCAGCAAGGCGAAGATGTTCGAAGGGTTGATCGAGTTTGCCGAAGAGACCGTGTTCGGCCTGATCACGCGGATACTTGCCGAGGAGAGCGATGCCCTGCGCCGCTGCGAGAAAATCATCGCCGTGATGCTGGGGTTTTCGGCGCGCAATCCCGGCATCACCCGCATCCTGCTGGGTGATGCCTTAATCGGCGAGAATGAGCGCCTGCGCAAACGGGTCAGCCAGTTCTATGAACGCCTGGAAACCCAGCTCAAGCAAA
>MGXL01000069.1:0-667 GCA_001801365.1 Gammaproteobacteria bacterium RBG_16_57_12
ATCGACCGCCTGGTGATGCTGTTTACAGACTCCGCGTCGATCCGCGATGTGCTGCTCTTCCCGCACATGCGCCACAAGCGCGACGAGTGACATTTCGATTGTACCCCGCTGTGCTCTTCGAGAAGTACTGTATTATCACGAGACGGCGCTCAGTCACTATCCGGCATTGGCGGCAGCGAATGTCGAGCTGTTCGGGGTCAGAAGCCTGGCGAGACTGGCTGGGTGTGCCGGGATCCGTGCAGGATCAAACGGTTCAGTGATGATGACCGCCAGGGCCGTGGACGTGACCGTGGTCGAGTTCTTCCGCCGAGGCATTACGTACCTCCGCCACCGCGACATCAAAAGTCAGCGGCATGCCGGCCAGAGGATGGTTCGCATCCACCGTGACGTCGTTTTCATCGATACGGGTAATGGTCACGATCTGCGCGCCATGCTCGGACATGGTCTGGAATTGCATGCCGATCTCCAGATCGTCAGCGTTTTCAAAACGACTGCGGGGTACGATATGGGTCAGTTCTTCATTGCGCAGCCCATAGGCATTTTCGGGGGCGATAGTGACCTTGAGTGTATCACCGATAACCATGCCCTCCAGAGCGTTCTCCAGGCCGGGAATGATATTGCCTGTGCCATGGATGTAGGAGAGCGGCTCGCGGCCGTTGGAGGTATC
>MGXL01000069.1:820-4757 GCA_001801365.1 Gammaproteobacteria bacterium RBG_16_57_12
ATCCGGACAATGAATAGCACTATGTGATGTCAATCTGGCAGTCTCATGTCAATATAAAGGCCTTTTTTGAATAAAGGACCGGATATGGCCGAGCTTCATCCCCGATTACAGGCCGATTGTCATGTGGTCGGCAGGTTCCCCCTCTGTCATCTGCTCGTGATGAATGATGCCAATTACCCCTGGTGCATCCTGGTTCCTGACCGGCCAGACATCACCGAAATCTATCAGTTGACAGATGACGACCAGCAGCAACTGCTGCGGGAGTCGAGCTATCTGGCCGAGGCCATGGCGATCATGTTCAATGCTGACAAGATGAATATCGCGGCGCTGGGTAATATGGTGCCACAACTGCATGTTCATCACATTGTGCGTTATAAAACCGATCCGGCCTGGCCGGCGCCGGTGTGGGGCAGGCAGGCCGCCAGACCCTATACCGAGGGCGAGCTTTTGCAATTAATAACCCTGTTAAAAACAACATTACCGGATGTTGTAACAGGCTGATATGTCGGCACGATACACCCGGGCTGTCTATTCCTCAGAAAACG
The DNA here is from genome assembly GCA_001801365.1 of Gammaproteobacteria bacterium RBG_16_57_12. GTDB lineage: Bacteria > Pseudomonadota > Gammaproteobacteria > RBG-16-57-12 > RBG-16-57-12 > RBG-16-57-12. The sequence goes on from MGXL01000069.1 coordinate 1,366, forward strand.
GGTTGATAATTCACGTTTCAGGGGTGAGTCCATTCAACATTTCCCGGCGCCATACGATATAGTCGGGAAATACGGTGACTATTGATTATCCAATTGCATACCGTTTTAAGGAGAATAATATGGATACACAACAGATCACCGAAAAGCTGGCGGCCTTGAAAAAGAAGCAGGGCCAGATCCTCGAGGCCTGGCAGAAGACCGGCAATAAATCGCTTATCCAGTTCATTATCGAGATCATGCCCAAGGCGATGAAGGCGGAACGGTGCAGCATTTACATCGTCGATCCCACCCGCAGCGATGCCTGGATCCAGTCGGGCACCGGCCTGACGGAAAAACAGGTCACCATTCCACTGGAAACCAGCTCAATCGTCGGCCAGGTAATCAAAACCGGTACCTATAAGGTGGAGGAAGACCTGGAGGACAAGGTGGGTGCCCATGTGGCGGCGGCGGCCAAGACCGGATTTGTCGTGCGCAATGTCTTGTGTGTGCCCGTACACAGCACCAAGGAGGCCAAGGTAATCGGGGCGATTCAGATGCTGAACAAGTTCGGCGGCGGCTATACCGAAGACGATCGCAAGATGCTGGAACGGCTGGCCGGGGTGCTGCAGACCAGTATCGAACAGATGTATCAACGTCAGGAGCTACTGAACATCTCCAATGAAATGGAACTGATGATTCTGAATCTCGAACGCCAGCTGATCAAGGCAAACCTGCAGAAGAGCTGATTTACCCTCGCTGAATTTCCCCCGCCCCCTGCTTCACTTGTCGGGTATTACCGGCAGAAACAGCTTTGGATCGACCCGGCTGTTATTGAGGCTGATGGTCCAGTGCAGATGTGGGCCGGTGGCCCGGCCGGTCATACCGACCAGGCCGACGGTATCGCCCCGTTTGAGTGATTGGCCGAGAGCGACATCGATGCGCTGCAAATGGCAGAACATGCTGATCAATCCCTGGCCATGATCGATGAACACCGTATTGCCATTGAAGAAGAAATCACCGGTGGCGATCACGACGCCCTCGGCCGGTGCAGTTATCGGTGTGCCTTCGGCGGCGGCGATATCCAGACCGGTGTGGGGATTGCGCGGCTGGTCATTAAAGTAACGGCGCAGGCCGAAGGGGCTGCTGAGCGGCCCTGCCGCGGGCAGATCGAAATTCAATGGCACGTAGTTCTTTGGGGTCCATTGCGCCAGGGCGGCAAGAATCTGTTGTTGCTCCCGGTCGATACGTTTCAGGTCATCCGGGTTGGGGTTGACGTGGCGCTGGTTCTTGACAATAAGGCGCTGGGTTTCATAGTCCTTGGGCAGGACGGTAAAGCTGAATTGGCGCGGCGCCGAGGCCTGCACCTCGATATGATGCGCCCCGGGTTTGGCCGAGAGCGGGACACCCACCACGGCATGCCATTGACCCTCATACCGGGTTACCAGCACCCGGTTACCCTGATAGTGAACCTGGGGAGCATTATCCATCGCGACGCCGGTCAGCGGGATAACCGCAACGCCTCCCGGTACCGGACTGTGTATCGGCAAGCGGTCATTGGCAGACGCAGGTAATGTGATCAACAGGCTGAACAGCAGCAGGCAGATCATTCTAATCATCAAGGCTTTCCTCAACCTGGCAGATCAAGCGGCCCTGCCGTAGCCGGGCCTCCACCTTGTCGCCAGTCTTTATATCGGCTGCATTTCTCAGCAGCATACGTTCGGGGAGCCGGGTCACGATACTATAACCGCGCCCCAGGGTCGCCAGCGGGCTGATGGCATCCAGTGTGTGCGCCAGTCGCTCCAGATGTTGGCCCCGATTTTTAATCAGATGCCGGACAGCGATATCCTGTCTCTTGCTCAGACCGGCCAGTCTGAGCTTAAGTTCCTGCAGTTGTTGTTGCGGATTGAAGCGCAGCAGCCGCGCGCCAAGCATGGCCTGCTGATGGTGCCACTGCGACCACAGCCGGGCCCTGCCGTTGTGCAGCCGTTGTTCAAGCTCGTCGAGGCGCTGGGCCTGCTCCTGCAGGCGCTGATCGGGCCGGCGCAGGCGCCTGGTTTGCCACGATAGCGCCTGTTGTTTCAGCTGCAGGTGGTGGCGTACGCGGGATGTAAGCCGCAGTTCCTGACGCGCCAGGATTCTGAGCCAGTCTTGGCGATCCGGGCTGACCAGTTCCGCCGCCGCCGAGGGCGTGGCGGCACGCTGGTCGGCGACAAAATCGGCGATGGTGAAATCAACCTCATGTCCCACCGCGCTGACCACGGGGATTTGACAGTCATAAATGGCGCGCGCCACCGCTTCTTCATTGAAGGCCCACAGATCTTCCAGGGAGCCACCGCCGCGTCCGACGATCAATACATCACAATCCTGACGTTGCGAGGCCAGGCGGATGGCGGCGGCAATCTGCCGGGCGGCGCCTTCCCCCTGAACCTGTACCGGATAGACCAGCACCGGGATGGCGGGAAAGCGCCGTCGTAACACCGTGAGGATGTCGTGCAGTGCCGCGCCGGTGGGGGAGGTGACCACGCCGATGCGCCGGGGCAGGGTGGGCAGCGGCCGCTTGCGCTCCGTATCAAACAGACCCTCTTCGGACAGCCGCGCCTTCAGTTCTTCAAAGGCCCGTTGCAGGGCGCCCAGACCGGCCTGTTCCATGTGTTCGACCAGGATCTGGAAATCACCGCGCGGCTCATAGAGGCTCACCTTGGCCCGCAACAGGATGTGCATGCCGTTTTCCGGCGCGAAATTTAACAGCCGGTTGCGTGGACGAAACATGGCGCAGCGCACCTGGGCGGCCTCGTCCTTCAGGGAAAAGTACCAGTGGCCCGAGCCCGGCCGGGATAGATTGGAGATCTCTCCCTCGACCCAGATCAAAGGGAAGGCGCCCTCGAGCACTTTCCGGGACTCACTGGTCAGTTGTGAGACGCTGAAAACCTGGCGGGCGGGCTGATAGTCGGGATTCAGGCTGGGCGGCATGGGCTAATCATACGGATAATGCGGGTTGACAGAAAGCTGTCAGTTTACCAGCGCGCCGGTAATGCCTATAATAGGGCAGTTTAATTTTATGATTTACGTAGGATTTCTCCATGCGGCTGATCGAACAAGAAGCGCTCACCTTCGATGACGTCCTGCTGGTGCCCGCGCATTCCACGGTGTTACCCAAGGAAGTCGCGCTGGCCACACGATTGACGCGGGGTATCTCATTAAATATTCCTGTGGTCTCCTCTGCCATGGATACCGTTACTGAATCCAGGCTGGCCATCGCCCTGGCGCAGGAAGGCGGGATCGGCATCATCCACAAGAACATGGCGGTCGAGGACCAGGCATCCCAGGTGCGTAGCGTCAAGAAGCATGAAAGTGGGGTGATCAAGGATCCCATTACGGTCACACCCGACACCAGCATCCAGGCCGTGCTGGAT
>MGXL01000069.1:4766-5190 GCA_001801365.1 Gammaproteobacteria bacterium RBG_16_57_12
CGCTACAATATCTCCGGGGTGCCGGTGGTGGATGGCGAGGAACTGGTGGGTATTGTGACCAACCGCGATCTGCGCTTTGAAACCCGACTGAATAACCCGGTCTCGGCCATCATGACACCCAAGGAACGCCTGGTGACCGTACAGGAAGGCGCCGAAAAGGATGAGGTGCTGCACCTGCTGCACAAATATCGTATTGAAAAAATACTGGTGGTTAATGGCAAATTCCAGTTGCGCGGGCTGATCACGGTCAAGGATATCCAGAAGGCCACCGACAATCCCCATGCCTGTAAAGATGACCTGGGACGCCTGCGGGTGGGGGCGGCGGTTGGTGTCGGGGCGGGAACCGAAGAGCGTGTCGAGGCCCTGGTGCAGGCCGGCGTCGATGTTATTGTTGTTGATACCGCCCACGGCCATTCGCAGGGAG
>MGXL01000069.1:5211-7423 GCA_001801365.1 Gammaproteobacteria bacterium RBG_16_57_12
GGAGTGCTGGAGCGGGTGGCCTGGGTCAAGAAACACTATCCCGATCTGCAGGTGATCGGCGGCAACATCGCCACGGGAGATGCCGCCCGGGCCCTGGTGGCGGCCGGCGCCGATGGGGTCAAGGTTGGTATCGGTCCTGGTTCCATCTGCACCACGCGGGTGGTCGCCGGCGTCGGGGTGCCGCAGGTCACCGCGATTGCCAGTGTGGCCAGCGCCCTGAAAAACTCCGGTGTGCCGGTTATCGGCGACGGCGGCATACGCTATTCGGGTGATATTGCCAAGGCTATTGCCGCGGGCGCCGACTGTATCATGATCGGAGGCATGTTTGCCGGTACCGAGGAGGCGCCTGGCGAAGTCGAACTCTATCAGGGCCGCTCCTACAAGGCCTATCGCGGCATGGGATCCCTGGGCGCCATGACCATGCAGACCGGTTCCAGCGACCGCTATTTCCAGGAAGGTGGTCAGATGGACAAGCTGGTGCCTGAAGGTATTGAAGGGCGGGTGCCCTATAAAGGCAGCATGCTGGCCATTGTGCATCAGCTGATGGGCGGATTGCGCGCCAGCATGGGTTACACCGGCTGCCGGAATATCGAAGAAATGCGCACCAAACCGCAATTTGTCCGTATAACCACGGCCGGCATGCGCGAGAGCCACGTGCATGATGTCACCATCACCAAGGAAGCGCCTAATTATCGTATTGAATGAGCGCGCGCTACGCTTTTCGTGCCTTAGATATTCACATTCCTGTTGAACGCGGTGGAACACTACTTTGGACATCCAGAACATACATGCCCAGAAAATCCTGATCCTGGATTTCGGCTCCCAGTACACTCAATTGATCGGGCGGCGTGTCCGAGAAGCGGGTGTTTATTGCGAAATCCATGCCTGTGACATGAACGAGGCGGATATCCGCGCTTTTGCCCCTCGGGGCGTCATCCTCTCCGGTGGGCCGGAATCCGTAACGCTCGGCGATACCTGGCGTGCGCCACCAGCCGTCTTTGAATTGGGTGTGCCCGTACTGGGCATCTGCTACGGCATGCAGACCATGGCGGCGCAACTGGGTGGTGAGGTCGAGACCTCCAGCCATCGAGAGTTCGGCTATGCCCAGGTGCGCGCGCGTGGCCATTCCGCATTGTTACGCGATATCGAGGATCACACCAGCGCGGAAGGTTATGGCCTGCTGGACGTGTGGATGAGCCATGGTGACCGTGTCACCAGGCTGCCACAGGGCTTCAAGGTCATCGCCAGCACCGGCGGCGCACCCCTGGCCGGCATGGCCGACGAGAAGCGCCGTTTTTATGGCCTGCAATTCCATCCCGAAGTCACCCATACCCGGCAGGGGCAGCGCATTATCGAGCGATTTGTGCTGGAGATCTGCGGCTGCGCAGGCTTGTGGACCGCCGGGAATATCATCGAGGACAGTATCCGGCAGATCCGCGAGCAGGTGGGTGACGGGCAAGTGCTACTGGGGTTGTCCGGGGGGGTGGATTCCTCGGTGGTGGCCGCCCTGCTGCACAAGGCCATCGGCGATCAATTGACCTGCGTGTTTGTCGACAACGGCCTGCTGCGTCTGCACGAGGGTGATCAGGTGATGGCCACCTTTGCGCGGCACATGGGGTTGAAGGTCATCCGGGTCGATGCCGAACAGCGGTTTCTGGACGCGCTGCGGGGCGTGAATGATCCAGAACACAAGCGCAAGATCATCGGCAAGCTGTTCGTCGAGGTATTCGAGGAACAGGCCGGCAAGTTGACCAATGCCGGATGGCTGGCGCAGGGGACCATTTATCCCGATGTCATCGAATCAGCCGGCGCCAAGTCGGGCAAGGCGCATGTGATCAAATCGCATCACAATGTCGGCGGACTGCCCGAAGAGATGCAACTCAAGCTTCTGGAACCGCTACGGGAGCTGTTCAAGGACGAGGTGCGCAAGCTCGGCGTCGAGCTGGGCCTGCCCTACGACATGGTATACCGTCATCCCTTCCCCGGCCCCGGTCTGGGTGTGCGTATCCTGGGTGAGGTCAAGAAGGAATACGCCGACCTGTTGCGCCGGGCCGATGCCATATTCATCGAGGAACTGCGCCGCAACGATCTCTACGACAAGGTCAGCCAGGCCTTCGCCGTGTTTCTGCCGGTTCGCTCGGTGGGCGTGATGGGCGACGGCCGGCGCTATGACTATGTAGTGGCGCTGCGTGCTGTGGAGACCATCGATTTC
>MGXL01000070.1:0-138 GCA_001801365.1 Gammaproteobacteria bacterium RBG_16_57_12
GTATTTACCGAGCTGTCATTATTCCACAGGCCAAGCAGCACATCGCCTTCGAGCGTGGGCGTGAAGGCATAGCCGAACTTGAGTTTCAGGGTATCCTGCACGGTGTGATCGATGGACGTCGCGCCGAATACGGCACGG
>MGXL01000070.1:197-4649 GCA_001801365.1 Gammaproteobacteria bacterium RBG_16_57_12
GCGCCGGTAGTCGTGGATGTCGCATTGGCATACGACATCGGGTGGCCGTGCGAATCCTGATGATTGAGTGACAGCGAGCCCCACACGCCCGAGGCGCCCCGGCCGCCGAGATAGGCCGACAACTGACTGCCATTGTAATCATCGCTGTCGCCGTACAGATCGAAGCTCTGGCTGTAGCCGGTCAGGCGCGCGCTGCCCTCCGTCTTCACGGGTTTGCGCTCGGTCATCACCACCGTGGTGCCGATCGAGTTGCCGGGGAATAGCGCCGAAAACGGGCCATACAGCACGTCCACGCGCTCGATGGCCTCGGGGGTGACCATGTTCCAGCGCGGCGCATCGAAACGGCCGAGGAAGTTCGAGATCAGATAGCCATCGACATAGACCAGCGCGCGCGACGGTTGCAGCGGGCCGAAATCGCGGCCGCCGATCAGCGCATTGCGGTCGCCGCTGTAACGTTTGCGGATGGTGGTGTTCGGCACATAACGCAGGGCATCCTCGGGATTGAACAGATTCTGTTCGCGCAGCTCCTCGGCCGTTTTGCTTTCCGTGCTGCTGGGGATGTCGGCGGCCAGGGGCGCGTGCGTGCCCGAACCGGTAACCACCACCGGCGCCAGTTGCGCATCGGTGCCTACGCCCACGGCGAAGGCCTGGGTGGAAAGCGCGGCCGCCAGGGCTGTGAAAAGCGGTTTCCGGGTGTTGCACTTCATTCGGTCACTCCTGATTATTGTAGAACTGTAGATAGCTGTTGAAGAGGTTATTCCACATCCTGCGCATCCGCCGTCATCAGCCGGAACACGATGGGCACGACCACGCTGGCCGCGACCGCCTCGTCACCGCGGCGCGCCGGCACGAAGCGCCACTGGCGCACGGCCTTGAGCGCGGCCTCGTCCAGGCGCGAGAAACCGCTGCGCTGTTTGATCTCTACCTGTTCCGCCGCCCCTTTTTCGCTGACCTGAACCAGCAGCAGCACCTGGCCTTCCTCGCGCAGGCGGCGTGACATGGCCGGATAGGCGGGCGCGGGGTTTTGCAGATAGTCGGCATCGAAGCGCGCCTCGGTCACGGTAACCGGTGCCGAAGGGGCCGGTGGAGCGGCTTCCTGCACCGGCTCGGGCTGTGGCGGCACGGAATACTCCGCCGGGGCAGGCTCTTCACTGGGCGCGGCGGTCAATACGGGGGGGGTGACAGGCTCGGGCTCATGTACCACCGGCTGGACGATCTGGGGTAAGGGTTTTGGCGGTTCCGTGACCGGCTTGGGTGGCTCCGGCGGGCGAGGCGTGGTCTCGATCAGGCGCACATCGAGCGGGATGGGCGCGGTATCCGGCGGCGTGTTGACCTGAGTGGATAGAATCCAGGCGAGCAATGCCGCGTGCAGCCCCAGTGCCAGGGAAAATTTAATCACCCGTCTTGGCAGTGGCTCGCCTGCCTCGACAGGTCGGAAAACCACCGCCGGATTTATCTGAACGGCGCCTCGGGCAGGGCGGCTGTATTCAACAGCGTGGCCGGAGGCGATGGCTGGGGATAACGTATTCATGACCGTTATCTTACAGACCGGCTCACGGTAGTCGATGTGGCAAATTGTCGCAGGGACTCGCCGGTTTTGCATGCCTGCTACAGCTTGGTTAAGATGTGCTCCCCCGGTGAAGAGACCACGACCATGCATCCGACACCCCATGACACCATCCGCGCCGTGAGCTGGGCCGATGACGCCTTGCAGCTGCTGGATCAGCGTAAACTGCCTGCCGAACATATTACCCTGACGTTCACCGAACCGGGCTCGGTCGCGCAGGCGATCACTGACATGGTGGTGCGCGGCGCGCCGGCCATCGGCATTACCGCGGCCTATGGTGTGGTGCTGGCCGCCAGGCAACGTTATTTACAGGATGGCGCCGGTTGGCGTTCGAGCATCGGGCAGGATCTCGACAGGCTGGCGGCCTCGCGACCGACGGCGGTGAATCTGTTCTGGGCCCTGGAGCGCATGCGCCGGGCGATTGCCGGGTTGAAGAGTGATCCGGTGGCGGCACTGCTGGCGGAGGCTAAACGTATTCATGAGGAGGATATCGCCGCGAATCATCGCATGGGCAAACTGGGCGCGGCCCTGATCGACCATGATTCCGCGGTCCTGACCCATTGCAATACCGGCTCGCTGGCCACCGGGGGTTATGGTACGGCGCTGGGTGTGATCCGCAGCGCCTACCAGGCCGGCAGGATCACCCAGGTCTATGCCGACGAGACGCGCCCGTGGTTGCAGGGGGCGCGACTGACCGCCTGGGAGCTGGTGCAGGATAAAATTCCAGTGACCCTGCTGGCCGACGGCGCGGGCGCCCACCTGATGAAACAGGGTAGAGTCCGCTGGCTGATCGTCGGCGCGGACCGCATCGCCGCCAATGGTGATGCAGCGAACAAGATCGGCACCTACCATGCGGCGGTGGCCGCGCGCTATCATGGCGTCCGGGTGATGGTGGTGGCCCCCACCTCCACGATCGATATGACCCTGCCCGACGGCGGACAAATCCCCATCGAGATCCGCCCCGAGGAGGAGGTGTTGAGTCTGGCCGGCCAGCGCATCGCACCGCCGGGTGTGCGGGCCTGGAATCCTTCCTTCGACGTGACCCCCGCGGAACTGATCGATGCCATCGTGACCGAAAAGGGAGTGGTGTTGTCGCCAAACCCGGCGAGGATGGCGGCGCTGATGGGCTGAGTTGTTTTGGCGAACGGCAAAACTGATCCGAACTTCAGGGCTGATCATCTTCAGCAGGCACAGATTCACGTCTGAGGCGCTTATTCAATGATGCAGTAGGTACCCCCTCTATGCTATGATGCGGCGACTGATTCCCCGCGACATGCGCAAACCCTAATCGAGCACTGATGGAAACATTCGCCAAAGAAGTATTGCCGGTCAATCTCGAAGACGAGATGAAGCAATCCTACCTCGATTACGCCATGAGCGTGATCGTCGGGCGCGCCCTCCCCGATGTGCGGGATGGCCTCAAACCGGTACACCGCCGCGTCCTGTACGCCATGAGCGTGCTGGGCAATGACTGGAACAAGCCCTATAAAAAATCCGCCCGCGTCGTCGGTGATGTCATCGGTAAATACCATCCCCATGGCGATACCGCGGTTTATGACACCATCGTGCGCATGGCCCAGCCGTTTTCCCTGCGCTATATGCTGGTGGACGGACAAGGCAATTTCGGCTCGGTGGATGGCGACTCCCCGGCGGCCATGCGATATACCGAGGTGCGCATGTCGCGCATCGCCCACGAACTGCTTGCCGACCTGGACAAGGAAACCGTCGACTTCGTTTCCAATTATGATGAGTCGGAACAGGAGCCGGCCGTATTCCCGGCCCGTATCCCCAACCTGCTGATCAACGGCTCATCGGGCATCGCCGTGGGCATGGCGACCAATATTCCGCCGCATAATCTCACCGAGGTCATCAATGCCTGCCTGGCCCTGATCGACGATCCCGAGCTGGGTATCGAACGATTGCTGGAGATCGTGCCCGGTCCGGATTTCCCCACCGCCGGCTTCATCAACGGCGCGCGCGGCATTCATGAGGCCTATCGGACCGGGCGCGGCCGCATCTATCTACGGGCGCGGGCGCATATCGAAGGTGAGGAGGGCGCCAAGCAATCCATCGTGGTGACAGAACTGCCTTATCAGGTGAACAAGGCGCGACTGCTGGAAAAAATCGCCGAGCTGGTCAAGGAAAAGCGTCTGGAAGGTATCACCGAGCTGCGTGATGAGTCCGACAAGGACGGCATGCGCATGGTCGTTGAATTGCGCCGTGGCGAGATCGCCGATGTCGTGCTCAACAATCTCTACCAGCAGACCCAGATGCAGAATGTCTTCGGCATCAACATGGTGGCGCTGGTGGACGGCCAGCCGCGCACCCTCAACCTCAAGCAACTGCTGGAAGCCTTTATCCGCCATCGCCGCGAAGTGGTGACGCGGCGCACCGTCTTCGATCTGCGCAAGGCGCGCGAACGTGCTCATATCCTGGAAGGACTGGCGATCGCGCTGGCCAATATCGACCCCATCATCGCCCTGATCAAGGCCGCGCCCAATCCGAACGAGGCCAAGATGGCGCTGATGACCAATGCCTGGGCGCCCGGCATTGTGGTCGAGATGCTGTCGCGTACCGGCGCCGAGACCTCGCGACCTGAAGGCTTGAGTGACGAGCTGGGGTTGATCCAAGACAAATACTATTTATCCGAAACCCAGGCCCAGGCGATTCTGGATCTGCGTCTGCACCGCCTCACCGGCCTGGAGCAGGACAAGATCATCAATGAATATAAGGAACTGCTGGACGCCATCGACGATCTGCTGGATATCCTGGGCAGCGAAACCCGCCTGATGCAGGTGATCCGCGACGAACTGATCCAGATCCGCGATCAATACGGCGATGCACGCCGTACCGAGATTATCACCAGCCACCTGGATCTCAATCCC
>MGXL01000070.1:4659-5298 GCA_001801365.1 Gammaproteobacteria bacterium RBG_16_57_12
TCACCGAAGAGGAAGTGGTGGTCACGCTGTCCCATGAAGGCTATGTGAAGGCGCAGTCCCTGGATACCTATGCGGCCCAGCGCCGCGGCGGGCGCGGCAAGTCGGCGACCGCCATGAAGGAAGAGGATTTCATCGACAAGCTGTTCATTGCCAACACCCACGACACCATGTTGTGTTTCTCCAGCCGCGGCAAGGTGTACTGGAAGAGGGTTTATGAAGTGCCGATGGCCAGCCGCGCCTCACGCGGGCGGCCCATCGTCAACCTGCTGCCGCTGGAAGAAGGCGAGCGCATCAATGCGATCCTGCCGATCCGCGAATTCGCCGAAGGCCAGTATGTCTTCATGGCAACCGCCAACGGCACGGTGAAGAAGACCGCGCTGGTGGATTTCTCGCGTCCGCGCACCAGCGGTATTATCGCCGTGGAGCTGCGCGGAGATGATCAGCTGGTCGGCGTTGCCCTCACCGATGGCAGTCGCGATGTCATGTTGTTTACCAGCAACGGCAAGGTGATCCGCTTTAACGAGGACGAGGTTCGGCCCATGGGACGCACCGCCTGTGGTGTGCGCGGCATCAAGCTGGCGGATGGCCAGCGTGTCAACACCTTGATCATTGCCGAGCAGGGCGCCATCCTGACCGCCA
>MGXL01000070.1:5435-5932 GCA_001801365.1 Gammaproteobacteria bacterium RBG_16_57_12
CATGCTGATCAGCAATGCCGGCACCCTGGTGCGCACCCGGGTGGCCGAGGTCTCGGTGATGAGCCGCAATACCCAGGGGGTGAAGCTGATCAGTCTGGGTGAAAATGAAAAACTGGTGGGCGTGGAGCGGATCGTCGAGCAGGCGGGCGAGGATGCCGCGGATGCGCCTGACGCGCCTGTCACAGAATAAGATTCAAAATTAACCAAGGAAGTTAGAAATTACTAAATTACCGTTTGTTTCTTTGAGGCTGTAGGGTGGATAAGCGCAGCGCATCCACCAATGGTGTCAATTGATTTTCCAAAGGCATACCATTTTATAGCCGATGATGGTGGATGCGCTGCGCTTATCCACCCTACAACTGTCACAGAATAAGATTCAAAATCACTTAACTACAGCAAGATCGTTTCTGGAGGAATATAAGCCGATGTCACGAGTATTCAATTTCAGCGCGGGCCCCGCCATGTTGCCGGAAGAGGTGTTGAAGCAGGCGCAGCAG
>MGXL01000070.1:6111-6203 GCA_001801365.1 Gammaproteobacteria bacterium RBG_16_57_12
GATGAATCTGCTGCGCGGCAAGAAATCCGCCGATTACATCAATACCGGGGCCTGGTCAAAGAAGGCGATCGACGAGGCCAAGCTGTATTGCC
>MGXL01000070.1:6290-7138 GCA_001801365.1 Gammaproteobacteria bacterium RBG_16_57_12
ACACCCCGAACGAGACCATCGGCGGCGTGGAGTTCCCCTATATCCCCGAATCCGGCGAGGTCCCGCTGGTGGCTGATTTGTCGTCGACCATACTGTCGCGGCCAGTCGATGTCTCCCGCTTCGGAGTGATCTATGCCGGCGCGCAGAAGAATATCGGCCCCGCGGGCGTGACGCTGGTGATTGTGCGCGATGATCTGATCGGTGAAATCATGCCCGGCACGCCGACCATGTCCAGTTACAAGATCCACGCCGAAAACGAATCCATGTACAACACGCCCACCACCTATAGCTGGTATATCGCCGGCCTGGTTTTTGCCTGGCTCAAGAGCAAGGGTGGCCTGACTGGCATGGCGGCCATCAACCAGCGCAAGGCCGACAAGCTCTATGCGGCTATCGACAACTCGCAATTTTATCGTAATCCGGTCGATCCGGCCTGCCGTTCCTGGATGAATATTCCATTCACCCTGGCCAAGCCCGAGCTCGACCCGACCTTCCTGAGCGAGGCCAAGAAGCTCGGCCTGGTGACCCTGGCCGGCCATCGCTCCGTGGGGGGGATGCGCGCCAGCATCTATAACGCCATGCCCGAGCAGGGGGTCGATATCCTGATCGAATTCATGGCCGATTTTGCCCGGCGCAACGGCTAACGGTGAACAAAATGTATAAAATTCTAACGCTCAACAATATCTCCGTGATGGGGCTGGAATGTCTGCCGCGCGATAAATATGAAATTGCGTCTGAAATTCAGCATCCCGACGCGATCATGCTGCGCTCCTACAAAATGCACGATATGCCGATACCCGCCAGTCTCAAGGCGGTGGGGCGCGCCGGTGCCGGTGTCAACAACATCC
>MGXL01000070.1:7147-10685 GCA_001801365.1 Gammaproteobacteria bacterium RBG_16_57_12
AGATGAGCGCGCGGGGCATACCGGTATTCAATGCGCCGGGGGCCAACGCCAATGCGGTGAAGGAGCTGGTGCTGGCGGGCATGTTGCTGGCCTGCCGCAATATCTGCCAGGCCTGGGATTATGTGCGCCAGTTGCAGGTCAGTGATGCCGAATTGAACAAGCAGGTCGAGGCCGGCAAGAAAAAATTCGCCGGCTATGAACTGCCGGGGCGTACCCTCGGCGTGATCGGCCTGGGGGCGATCGGCCGCCAGGTGGCCAATGCCGCGCAGGCCCTGGGTATGAAGGTGATCGGCTATGACCCCGGCCTGACGGTGGAAGGCGCCTGGCAGTTATCCTCGGCCGTGCAGAAGGCGACCAGCGTCGACGAGATGATGACCAGGGTGGATTTTGTCACGGTGCATGTGCCCCTGATCGAAGCCACGCGCAATATCATCAGCGCCGAGCGTATCAAGCTCATGAAGAAAGGGGCGGTGATACTCAATTTCGCCCGCGACGGTATTATCGATGAAGCGGCGGTGCTCAAGGCGCTGGCGGAAGACCGGTTGCAGGCCTATGTCACCGACTTTCCCAGCAATGCCTTCAAGGGCAACGCGCGCGTGATTGCCCTGCCACATCTGGGCGCCTCGACGTTGGAGGCGGAAGACAATTGTGCGGTGATGGTGGCCGAACAGCTGCGTGATTATCTGGAAAACGGCAATGTGCGCAACTCGGTGAATTTTCCCGAGGTGGTGATGTCGCGCAACGAAGGCCACCGTATCGCCATCGTCAACTCCAATGTGCCCAACATGGTGGGGCAGATATCCACCGCCATGGCCAAGGCCGGCCTGAATATCATCGATATGCTGAATAAATCACGCGGTGATCTGGCCTACACCCTGGCGGATGTCGATCAGCCGGTGCCGCAACAGGTCGTCGATGCCATAGCCGCAATCGATGGCGTGATGGCGGTGCGCGTCATCGAGTGAGCGAACAGCCGGCAGGATATGAGCAGCGACCAACTTAACTCGTTCCGTGAGTGCATCGATCAACTGGATGAGCAGATCCAGCGCCTGATCAATGAGCGGGCCGCCTGCGCCGAGCAGATCGCCCGGATCAAGCAGGCGCAGGGTGAAGATACCGTGTTTTACCGGCCCGAGCGCGAGGCCCAGATCCTGCAGAAAATCAAGGCGCGCAATCAGGGCCCCTTGAGCGGCGAGGAAATGGCGCACCTGTTCCGCGAGATCATGTCCTCCTGCCTGGCCCTGGAACAGCCCCTGCGCGTCGCCTATCTCGGTCCGCAAGGCACCTATACCCAGGCCGCGGCCCTCAAACACTTCGGTCATGCCGTGCACACGGTCTCCATGGCCACGATCGACGAGGTGTTTCGCGAAGTGGAGTCCGGCTCGGCCCACTATGGCGTGGTGCCGGTGGAAAATTCCACTGAAGGCGTGATCAGTCATACCCTGGACACATTTTTGAGCTCACCCTTGCAGATCTGCGGCGAGGTGGAGCTGCGCATCCACCATTGTCTGTCTTCCGGGGAAAACAGCTTGGCCGGTATCAACAAGGTATTTTCCCATCAACAATCCCTGGGGCAATGCCGTGAATGGCTGGACACCCATCTGCCCAGGGCCGAACGGATTGCCATGAGCAGCAATGCCGAGGCGGCACGTCTTGCCGCCAGCACGCCTTCAGCTGCAGCGATCGCCAGTCTTGAGGCCGCGGAGATCTATGGTTTGGGGGTGTTGGCAAAAAACATCGAGGACAGGCCGGATAACACCACGCGGTTTCTGGTCATCGGGCGCAATAAAGTGGCGCCCAGCGGCAAGGACAAGACCTCGCTGTTGTTCTCCACCCGTAACCGACCTGGTGCGCTCTATGACATGCTGACCCCGCTGTCCCGGCAGGGCGTCAACATGACGCGCATTGAATCCCGTCCTTCCCAGCAGGCGATGTGGGATTATGTATTTTTTATCGATATCGAAGGCCATGCCGAGGATGACAAGGTCGCGGCGGCGCTGCGGGAGCTGGAGGCTCATGCCGCCATGTTCAAGGTGCTGGGATCCTATCCGATGGCCGTACTTTGACCGGGCGGCCTGTCGATGAATCATCCCGTCAAACCCTTTCTTGAGCTTGCCCTGCCCGGTGTTAAAGGGCTGCGGCCCTATCAGCCGGGCAAGCCTGTGGAAGAATTGCAGCGCGAATACGGAGTCAGCCATGCCATCAAGCTGGCCTCCAATGAAAATCCGCTCGGCCCCGGCCGCAAGGCGCTTGCCGCCATGCAGGCGGCGATCAGGGATGTGGCGATTTATCCGGATGGCAATGGCTATTGCCTCAAGCATAAATTGGCTCAACACCACGGCATCGCACTGGAGCAGATCACCCTGGGCAACGGATCAAGTGATGTGCTGGAGTTTGTGGTCCGCGCCTTTGTCTCACCGGAACATGAGGTGCTGTTTTCACAGCATGCCTTTGCCCTCTATCCCATCCTGACCCAGGCGGTCAATGCGCGCGCCGTGGTGACACCGGCCAGGCAATGGGGATATGATCTGGCCGCGCTGCGCCGTGCGGTCAGTGCGGGCACCCGGCTGATATTCATCGCCAATCCCAATAACCCGACTGGCACCTGGATCGAGGGAGGAGATCTGGAGGCCTTTGTCGCCGATGTGCCTGGCGATGTGCTGATTGTGGTGGATGAGGCGTACTATGAATACGCCCGGCATGAAACCCGGGGCAGCGGAAAATATCCTGACACCATGGCGTGGATCGGGCGCTACCCGAACCTGATCGTGACGCGGACCTTTTCCAAGGCCTATGGCCTGGCCGGGTTGCGCGTAGGCTATGCGGTGTCGCATCCCGAGGTGGCCGATCTCCTGAACCGGGTGCGGCCGCCGTTCAATGTCAACAGCATCGCGCTGGCGGCTGCAACGGCCGGCCTGGATGACCAGGAACATATTGCCGCCTCGGTAGCGGTCAATTCCGCCGGGTTGCAACAGCTCTGCGCCGGATTTACCGCCATGGGACTGAACCACATCCCCTCGGTGGCGAACTTTGTCTGCGTGGATGTCGGGCAGGTCGCGGCGCCAATCTATGAAGCGCTGCTGTATGAAGGCATAATCGTGCGGCCCATAGCCAGCTATGACATGCCGCAGCACCTGCGGATCACGGTAGGCCGTTCGGAAGAGAATGAGCGCGTACTTAACGCCCTGCAAAAGGTGCTGGCTCGCTAACACGTTTTTAACATTGGAATAAGCAACGATGATCATCATCATGACAAAAGACACCACCGCCGAGCAACTGAGCGCGGTGGAGAAAAAGATCGCCGCCATGGGCATGCAAGCGAATGTATCGCGCGGCGTCGAGCGCACCGTCATCGGCGTGATCGGCGATGAAAGCAAGGTGGACAAGAAGGCGCTGGAAATCCTGCCGGGCGTGGAGAATGTCATCCGGGTGATGAAGCCCTATAAGATCGTGTCGCGCGAATCACAGCCTCGGGATACCGTGATCAATGTGCGCGGCAATCACATCGGCGGCAATGCCATCCAGATCATCGGCGGGC
>MGXL01000070.1:10709-14024 GCA_001801365.1 Gammaproteobacteria bacterium RBG_16_57_12
CCGAGGCCGCGCGCGGCGGGGCGGCGGCCGGCTGCAAGTTGATGCGTGGCGGCGCCTACAAGCCCCGCACCAGTCCCTACACCTTCCAGGGACTGGGCGAGGAGGGCTTGCCGATGCTGCGCAAGGCGGCGGACCAATACGATCTGCCCATTGTTACCGAGCTGATGGATGTGCGTGCCCTGGACGCCTTTCTGAGATACAAGGTGGATGTCATTCAGGTCGGTACCCGCAACATGCAGAATTTCGATCTGCTCAAGGAGGTCGGGCGATTGCAGGTGCCGGTGATTCTCAAGCGGGGCATGGCGGCGACCATTTCGGAGTGGCTGATGTCGGCCGAGTACATCGCCGCCGGCGGAAATCACAACATCATCTTCTGTGAGCGCGGCGTGCGCAGCTTCGAGACGGCCTACCGCAACATGCTGGACGTGACCGCGGTGCCGGTGCTGAAGCGCGAAACCCACCTGCCGGTGATTATCGATCCCAGCCACGCCGGCGGCAAGGCCTGGATGGTGCCGGCCCTGGCCCGTGCCGCGATTGCGGCCGGCGCGGATGGCCTGTTGATCGAGATGCACCCCAATCCCTGCGAGGCCTGGTGCGATGCCGATCAGGCCCTGAATCCACAGGAATTGAAGGACCTGGTCGGGCAGCTGGGGCAGATTGCCCAGGTGCTGGGCCGCAAGCTGGCATGATCAGGGTATCGGACTGACGGCGACGACAATGATAAACCGCTTGACGATCATCGGCGTAGGATTGATAGGCGGCTCGCTGGCGCGGGCGCTCAGGCAGGCCCGGGTATGCCGGGAGATCGTCGGTTGCGGACGCGAACTGGCATCTTTGCGCCAGGCCCAGGCGCTGGGTGTCATCGACCGTATCGAGCTCGATCCGGGTGCGGCGGTGATGGGTGCTGATATGGTGGTCGTTGCCGTGCCCCTGGGTGCCATGGAATCCGTGTTTCGAGCCATTGCCCCTCACGTGGGCGCCGATGCCGTGATTACCGATGTGGGCAGTGCCAAGGCCAGTGTTATCGGCGCGGCACGCCGTGGCTTTGGTACAATGCCGGCACAACTGGTGCTCGGCCATCCCATTGCCGGCACCGAGCGCAGCGGTGTGGAGGCATCCTATGCCGAGTTATTCGCCCATCGCAAGGTGATTCTCACGCCACTGCAACAAACAGCGCGTAGCGCTGTGGAACGTGTGCGTGACATGTGGCAGGCAACTGGCGCGCAGGTGGTGGAAATGAGCGTCGAACATCACGACAAGATCCTGGCCGCCACCAGTCACTTGCCCCACATGCTGGCCTATACCCTGGTCGATACCCTGGCGCGGATGGGCGAACACGACGAGATCTTTAGTTATGCCGCTGGTGGCTTCCGGGACTTCACTCGTATCGCCTCCAGTGATCCGCAGATGTGGCATGACATCTGCCTATCCAACCGGGAGGCGCTGCTGGCTATGCTGGATTTGTTCATCCAGGATCTGGGCCGGCTGCGCGAGGCGGTCGGCAATAATGACAGCGCCTATCTGCTGACGCTGTTCCAGCGGGCCAAGCAGGCCCGCGATCATTTCGCCCAACAGTTCAAAGCATGATTGATAACTCTTATAAGCGAAGCAACACGATATGACTTCTTTAGAATTCAAGGTGACGCCGGGAGGCTGTCTTAAAGGGAATATTCGCGTCCCGGGTGATAAGTCGGTTTCACATCGCAGCATCATGCTGGGCTCGATTGCGGAAGGTGTGACCGAGGTCAGCGGTTTTCTCGAAGGCGAGGATAGTCTGGCCACGCTGAACGCCTTCCGCGCCATGGGCGTGAAGATCGAAGGGCCGGATCGCGGGCGTGTGGTGATTCACGGCGTGGGCATGCATGGACTCAAGGCGCCGGCCGGGGCGCTGGATCTGGGCAACTCCGGCACCTCCATGCGCCTGCTGGCGGGATTGCTTTCCGGCCAGTCGTTCGATCTGAAAATGATCGGTGATGAATCCCTGTCGCGCCGCCCGATGCGCCGCGTGACCGTGCCGCTGGCAGAGATGGGCGCCGTGGTGCATACCACGGAGCAAGGCACGCCGCCGCTCATGCTCAAGGGCGGGCAGAAGCTCAAAGGCATTGATTACACGATGCCGGTGGCCAGCGCCCAGGTGAAATCCTGCCTGTTATTGGCCGGCCTGTATGCCGGGGGCCGCACCTGCGTCACCGAGCCGGCCCCGACCCGGGATCACACCGAGCGCATGTTGATGGCCTTCGGTTATCCGGTGCAGCGGGAAGGCAACCAAATCTGTGTATCCGGCGGCGGCCGGCTGACGGCGTGTAGAATCGACATCCCCGCCGATATTTCCTCCGCGGCATTTTTCATGGTGGGCGCCGCCATCGCTCCCGGCTCGGATATCACATTGCAACACGTCGGCATCAATCCCACCCGTATCGGCATCATCACCATCCTGCGCCTGATGGGGGCCGATATCACCCTGTTGAACGAACGTCTGGCCGGGGGCGAGCCCGTGGCGGATATCCGGGTGCGCGCCAGCGCCCTGCGCGGGATCGAGATCCCGGTTGATCAGGTACCCCTGGCGATCGATGAGTTTCCTGCCCTGTTTATCGCCGCCGCCTGTGCCCAGGGCAGGACCGTCCTGCACGGCGCCGAGGAATTACGGGTCAAGGAGAGTGACCGGATACAGTCGATGGCGGATGGACTGAAGGTTCTTGGTATCCAGGCGGAGCCGCTGCCGGATGGCATGATCGTGACCGGCGGTGTGTTGGGCGGAGGAACGGTCGAGAGCCTGGGCGATCATCGTATCGCCATGTCCTTCGCCATGGCAGGATTGCGCTCCCGGGGCGATATTCGTATTCGTGACTGCGCCAATGTTAATACCTCGTTTCCCGGTTTTGTGGAACTTTCGCGGCACACCGGGCTGAAAATTGAGATATAATGGCCATCCAGTCTTTAGGGGCATCGTCCATATCCGGCTGTGGCGGCGCTGGCAGCCTGCTGGAAAATGGGAGTTTGACGTGAGGAAGCTATGACGGACCCGATGAATACGCAGAACGTGCCGGTTATCGCGGTTGATGGCCCGGGCGGAGCCGGTAAGGGAACCGTGGGCCAGCTGGTGGCCAGCCGGCTGGGCTGGCATTTTCTCGACAGCGGTTCGTTATACCGGCTGGTCGCCCTGGCGGCGCAGAATCACACCATTGCCCTGGAGGATCACAACACCCTGGAGACCCTCGCGGCACATCTGGACGTGGTGTTTAAATTTTTCCCCGAGACCGGCAAGACCCGGATACTGCTCGAAGGAGAGGATGTCACCGAGGTCATCCGCAGCGA
>MGXL01000070.1:14034-18361 GCA_001801365.1 Gammaproteobacteria bacterium RBG_16_57_12
GCGGTGATTCCGGTGGTCCGTCAGGCGCTGTTGCAGCGTCAGCGCGCCTTTCGTGAATTACCCGGCCTGGTCGCCGATGGCCGGGACATGGGCAGTGTGGTGTTTCCCGATGCCCAAATTAAAATATTTCTAACCGCCAGCACCGATGAGCGCGCCAGAAGACGCTATAAGCAGTTGAAGGAAAAGGGCTTGGATGCTAAACTTGACGATCTTTTGCATGAGATCGCCGCCCGTGACGAGCGTGATGTCAGGCGCAGTATATCACCGTTGGCGCCCGCGCCGGACGCCGTGATATTGGATTCGACCCACCTGTCGATCGACGAGGTCGTGAACCATATCCTCAAACTGTGCCGGGAACGCTTGAATCTGGAGGTGCATGAAAGGGTGTCCGCCGCCAAGTAGGGGCGGGTTTTATTAACTAACCGCGGTCTTGTACCGCTTCAACTGGCCGCCAGTCATTGGGGTCAAGGATATTAACAATGAGCGAAAGCTTTGCCGAATTATTTGAACAGAGTTTGAACACCACCCAGATGAACCCTGGGTCCATTCTCAAAGGTACCGTGGTACATATCGGGCCGGAAATGGTGGTCATCAATGCCGGTCTGAAATCCGAAGGATATATTCCTGTCGAGCAATTTTACAACGAACGGGGTGAGCTCGAGGTCGCGGAAGGCGATATCGTCGAGGTTGCCCTGGATTCCATGGAAGACGGTTTCGGCGAAACCCGTCTGTCCCGCGAAAAAGCCAAGCGCGCCCAGGCTTGGGTTCGACTGGAACGCGCCAATGAACTGAACGAGACCGTAAAAGGTATTATCGGCGGACGTGTCAAAGGCGGCTTTACCGTCGAACTGGGCGATATCCGCGCATTCCTGCCCGGCTCACTGGTGGATGTGCGCCCGGTGCGCGATCCCGGTTATCTGGAAGGCAAGGAGCTGGAATTCAAGGTCATCAAGCTGGATCGCAAGCGCAACAATGTCGTCGTATCCCGCCGCGCCGTGGTGGAGAGCGAAGGCAGTGGCGAGCGCGATGCGCTGCTGGAAAATCTGGAAGAGGGCAAGGTCATCCAGGGTGTGGTGAAGAATCTGACCGATTACGGCGCCTTCGTTGATCTCGGCGGTGTGGATGGCCTGCTGCACATCACCGACATGTCCTGGAAACGTATCAAGCACCCGAGCGAGCTGATCGCGATCGGCGACGAGATATCGGTCAAGGTGCTCAAGTTCGACCGCGAGCGTAATCGCGTCTCCCTGGGTATGAAGCAGTTGGGCGAAGATCCCTGGGTCGATGTCGCGCGCCGCTATCCGGTCAATACACGCCTGTTCGGCAAGGTGACCAACCTGGCTGATTACGGCTGTTTTGTCGAGCTGGAAGACGGCATCGAAGGCCTGGTGCATGTCTCCGAAATGGACTGGACCAACAAGAATATTCATCCGAGCAAGGTGGTGCAGCTGGGCGATGAAGTCGAAGTCATGGTGCTGGATATCGACGGTGAGCGCCGCCGCATTTCCCTTGGCATGAAACAGTGCCAGTCTAATCCATGGGATGATTTTGCCGCCACCCATAACAAGGGTGACAAGATTAGCGGCAAGATCAAGTCGATCACCGACTTCGGTATCTTTGTCGGCCTGGAAGGCGGCATTGACGGCCTGATTCATCTGTCCGACATCTCCTGGAATGCGCCCGGTGAAGAAGCTATCCGTAGCTTCCAGAAGGGTGACGAGATCGAAGCGGTCATCCTGGCGGTCGATTCTGAGCGTGAGCGCATTTCGCTGGGCATCAAACAATTGGAAAAAGATCCCTTCTCCAATTATGTCGCCGACCATGCCAAGGGTACGATTGTGAAGGGCTCTGTGACCGAAGTGGATGCCAAGGGCGCCGTGGTGCAGCTCGCTGAAGGCGTGGAAGGGTATTTGCGGGCTTCGGATATCTCACGTGATCATGTCGACGATGCCCGTTCTGCGCTCAAGCAGGGTGATGTGATAGAGGCCAAGTTCATGGGCGTCGATCGCAAGAACCGGACCATCACCCTGTCTGTCAAGGCCAAGGATAGCCAGGAAGAGCAGGAGGCCGTGCAGGAGTATGCACAGGATACTACCTCCAGTCCGACCTTGGGTGATCTTATCAAGGAAAAGATGGAAGGACAGAGGTAGCACTTCCTGATGATATTAGAGCCTATTTCAGTAGGGTGGGGAGGCTGCTTTGGCCTCCCCG
This sequence comes from Gammaproteobacteria bacterium RBG_16_57_12, assembly GCA_001801365.1. Classification (GTDB taxonomy): domain Bacteria; phylum Pseudomonadota; class Gammaproteobacteria; order RBG-16-57-12; family RBG-16-57-12; genus RBG-16-57-12. Next base: position 16,246 of record MGXL01000070.1, read on the forward strand.
AACATAAATCTTGATGGATTTTGGGCAATGACAAAGTCAGAACTGATTGAGATACTTGCGCAAAAGCAGAGCCAGCTGGCCTACAAAGACGTTGAGCTGTCGGTCAAGATGCTGATTGACCAGATGGCGCAGGCGCTGTCCACAGGCGAAAGAATAGAAATCCGCGGGTTTGGCAGTTTTTCACTCCACTATCGCCCGCCCCGGGTGGGGCGCAACCCCAAGACGGGCGAGGCCGTGGTCCTGGCGGGTAAGTATGCCCCGCACTTCAAGCCTGGCAAGGAATTGCGCATTCGGGTTAATGACGGCCCAGAGAATAACTGATCGGTTTTGTTTGAAGACACAGAAAGCGGTATTGGTGAAGAACCAATACCGCTTTTTTTTGATAGGGTGTTATTTTTCCTGATGGATTGCCTTATCATTTTGCCTGGGCGATCTCGATTCCTGCAGATTCAGAAATACCCCGCCTGCTAACGGAGTCATCATGAAACGCTTTGTAATTCTGTTCGTCATACTGGTTGCCGTGTTTCTCGGGCTTGGTTTCGCAGTCCTGAATGCCGGGCTGGTGACACTGAATTATTATTTTGGCCGTGGTGAATATCCGTTATCGCTGATTCTGGTGGCTACCCTGGCGCTGGGGTGTTTCATGGGCATGCTGGCCGGCCTTGGCATGTATCTGGGCGCCAGAAGGGAGCTGGCCAGGTTACGCAAGGAGGTCAAGCTCAAGGAAAAAGAGGTGCTCAATCTGCGAACCCTGCCGCTCAAGGATACGCATTAATGGGGCTGGAACTGCTGTTCCTGTTATTGCCCGTAGCGGCATTTACCGGGTGGTGGATAGGTCGTGGCACACCCGGTCATCCTGCGCAGGAGATGGCGCTGGATCCGGAGTATTTTCGGGGTTTGAGTTATCTCATCAACGAGCAACCTGACCGCGCCATCGAGGTCTTTACCAGGATGCTGGAGGTAAACAGCGAAACAGTCGAGGTTCACATTGCGCTGGGCAACCTGTTTCGCCAGCGGGGTGAGGTTGACCGCTCCATTCGCATTCATCAGAACCTTATTGCCAGACCGGCCCTGACGGGCGCACAGCGCGGCCAGGCCCTGTTCGAGCTGGGCCAGGACTATATGCGCGCCGGGCTGCTGGATCGCGCCGAGAATCTTTTCAACGAGCTGAGCGACAACCGTGAATATGCCGTGCTCGCCTTGCGCAAACTCATTGATATTTATCAGAGGGAAAAGGAATGGAACCAGGCCATCGCGGTTAGCCGCCGGCTGGAAGGATTTGCCGGCCAGCCACTGAATACCATGGTTGCCCAGTATTTTTGCGAACTGGCCGAACTGTCCCGCAAATCACGTGACTATTCTCAGGCCATGAAACTGGTCAGGCAGGCACTGGCGGAAGATCGTAATTGCGCCAGGGCCAGTATTCTGGAGGGCGACCTGCTAAAGGAGTCGAACAAGCTGTCCGACGCCATCCGGGTTTATAAAAAGATCGAGGCCCAGGACAGTACATTGTTATCCGAAATCGTGGAACGGATTGTGGATTGCCACCGAAAGCTGGATAGTTCGCATGAACTCGTCGAGTATCTTCGTGCCATATACGAAAAATACCCTGATGAATCCGTCATGCGCGCGCTGGCCAGTCTGCTGCGGGAAGTACAGGGTGAGGCGGCCGCGTTTGATCTGATTAATGACTACCTGCGTAAGCGGCCGTCCATCTCGGGTTTGTCCCATTTGCTTAAACTGAAGCTCGATACCTCTTTCCCGTCCTATCCACAAGAGCTTGTGATACTGAGTGACATGATTAATAAAACACTGAGTGAGCGCCCTGCCTATCACTGCGGAGAATGCGGATTTTCGGCTAACAGCCTGTATTGGCAATGCCCCGGTTGTCAGCGCTGGAATACCATCAGGATGATCCAGAGTGTCAAATAACCAGATATCCATAGGCGAGCAAACAACATGAGCGATCCACGCGTTATTGTTGCACTGGATTTTGCCGATCCGGCACAGGCACTGGACATGGCATTGGCACTCACTCCAGACCGATGCCGACTCAAGGTTGGTAAGGAATTGTTTACACGTTGCGGTCCCCAATTGGTGGAGCGACTCACCTCTG
>MGXL01000071.1:0-2325 GCA_001801365.1 Gammaproteobacteria bacterium RBG_16_57_12
AAGGCATGATCATAACCATTCGACCGTACCTGCCTGAGCAGCTTCATCAGCTTGAACCTGGCCAGTAGCACCTTGCGGTCATGCAGCAGAAAGGTGCTCAGCCGTGGCGAAAAACCCTTGAAGACCCGATAGCCATCGGCACTGGTCAGAAGGTGAAATTCCGCGTCGGAATAGCTGTCCAGAAGGGCCTGCATGGCAGGTGTGATCATCATCATATCCCCCACCCGCCCTATACGGATAACCAGTATTTTCAGCACGTTGATATCTACCGCTGTAAAGTTGCACCTGTCGCGAATATGGCCATTCCGGCCTTATTCCATTAAGATAACACCCATTATTGCTTATGATCCAAACAAAAAACACCCGCACAGGTAGCAAGACACCATGAATCTGGCAGCAGAAATCTCCGTCGGTGAATTTCTGGACAAAATCACCATCCTGGAAATCAAATCCGGGCGGATCAGTGATCCCGCCAAACTCGAAAACATCAATAAGGAGTTGAGCATCCTGCGCAGAACCTGGGCTGATTCGGCTTTTTCTCAAGGTGACATCGCCGGGGAAATTGCCGAACTCAAGACCATCAACGAGAAGCTCTGGGACATCGAAGACGATATCCGGCTCAAGGAATCGCGCCAGGAATTTGATGATGATTTTATCCGGCTGGCACGCGCTGTCTATTTCATTAACGATGACCGGGCGGCGGTCAAGCGCAAAATCAATCTCAAACTTGGCTCGGCCCTGGTGGAAGAAAAATCCTATGCCGATTATCGTGCCATGAAATAACCACCTGTGAATCCTATATCGTCTTTCAAGTCTTCAGGGTGATTACTCAGAAATATGGTCTTACCACTTTCCTCCCCGCCGGATCATCTGTGTCTGTTACGGCTTTCCGCCCTGGGCGATATCTGCCATAGTCTGCCCATCGTCCGCACCCTTCAGCACCATTGGCCAGAAACAAAAATCACTTGGGTGATCGGCAGACTCGAACATCAGCTTGTTTATGATATTCCCGGCATTGAATTTATTGTCGTCGACAAGGGCCGGGGGCTGCACACCTACACTCAGCTTCGGAAACAGATGCAGGGCCGCCGGTTTGACGTCCTGCTGCATATGCAGATGTCGATCCGCGCCAGCCTGATCAGCCTGCTGATTCCGGCCGATATCCGCCTCGGTTTTGATCGGGCCCGGGCCCGGGACCTCCAGTGGCTGTTCACCAATCGCCAGATCGCCGCCAAAAAGAATCAGCACGTCATCGACAGTTTTTTTGGCTTTACCGAAGCGTTGGGTATCACCGACCATATCCTGGAGTGGAACATACCCATTCCCGATGAGGCGCGCCTGTTTGCTTCACAACACCTGGCCAGAGATAAGAAAATATTAGTGATCAGCCCGTGCTCCAGCATGAGTTATCGCAACTGGAATGTTGAAGGCTACGCGGCCGTGGCGGATTATGCCGCCGGACAGCATGACATGCAGGTGGTGCTTTGCGGCGGCCCCGGCACGCTGGAAAAAGAGTACGGCGCAAAGATCGCCCAGCTCTGCCGAATCAAACCCCTCAACCTGATCGGCCAGACCAGCCTCAAGCAACTGCTGGCCATTCTTGAAAAGGCGCATGTGGTGATCGCGCCCGATTCAGGTCCGGCCCATCTGGCGACCGCCGTCGGCACCCCGGTGATCGGACTCTATGCCTGCACCAATCCGGATCGGGCGCGGCCTTATCTCGATGCTGGATTGGTGGTCAGCAAATATCAGGAAGCCATTGCCGCAAAATATGGCAAGGGCATCGATGAGCTGCCGTGGGGAATCCGAGTACGCGATGCGGGCACCATGGAGCGCATCACGAGCGCTGATGTGACCGCAATGCTGAAACAGGTAGTATCAGCCCCACCTTCAAATCGAATGACCACTCATGACCGCTGAAAACAGGCCCAAGGCCAGCATCATCATCGCCATTTACAAGGACACCGAGGCGCTGCATTGCGTCCTGTCGGGCCTGACACGCCAGACGGAAAAAGGGCTTGAAGTCATCGTGACCGAAGATGGCGATGATCCGGCCGTGGCGAATTACATCTCCAAGCACGCGCCCAAATCCCTCACGCTGCGCCATCTCTCGCAGGAAGATATCGGCTTTCGCAAGACCCGCGCCGTCAATCGCGCCATCGTCAATGCCCGCGCCGATTATCTGATCTTCCTCGACGGCGACTGCATCCCCCACTCACGTTTTGTCGAGATGCACCTGCGCCATGCCGAACCCGGCCGCATCTGCACCGCGCGCCGCGTCTACCTCGGCCCCAGGGAGTCAGGCAGGATTCGCAAGCAGCCGGA
>MGXL01000071.1:2457-5758 GCA_001801365.1 Gammaproteobacteria bacterium RBG_16_57_12
GCTGCAACTTCTCCTGCTACAAAGCCGATATGGAAAAGATCAACGGCTATAACGAAGATCTGCCCGGCATCGGTGGAGAAGATGATGATCTGGAGTGGCGCTTCAATGGCTTGGACATGTTCACCAAAAACATCAAGTTTCAGGCCGTAACCTATCATCTCTATCATCCCGGCCGGCGGCAGGACACGGAGGTCAATATGGCTATCAGTCGCAAGAACAGAGAACTAAAGATCTATTTCTGTGAGAACGGGATAAGAAAAACCTCTGGCGTGTAATCCGGCTTGGCAGGCGCACATCAGACCTTGACCAAACCAATCCCATAGCCAACCTGATCCACATTATCGATAAATTCGACGGTTTCCGTCTTTTGTTTCAGGCGCTCCCAAAAATAATAAACCTGATTGGTCGGCAATGCCTGTTTCTCGATGATGTCATGAAATGCAATCAGCCCTCCAGGCCGAACCAGATGTTTATAATCCTGATAATCCTGCTCCACGCCCTTTTCTGTATGATCGCCATCGATAAATAGAAAATCAACCGGCTCTCCTGCAAATTCACTTTCGACCTTCGCCTTGAAGGTGCTGTCATGTGAATTGCCAGTAAGATGCGACACCTTACAATTTGACCCGGGTGGCGGAAAGGCTTCGTATAGAGGACGTCGCATACCGGGATTCTCGATATCACAGCTAACAACCTTATGAGAGGCGAGGTGTGCCCAGATAAACAGGGTGCCGCCGCGCGCCGTGCCGATCTCGAGGATATTGCGCGGTGTTATTGCGGCGACCGCCCTGGCCAGCGCCTGTATCTCGGAACGCTGTTGTATGGATTCCACGCGAAACAGACCCTGGCTGGGAAACTTGATTGCCATATCGACAGTTTGTTCCAGGCTATGTTGCTGCGCATGAAATGCCGCCAAGGCCTTGAAGGCCGAGGCGCGATTAATAGGGGCGCGCACCCGCCGCCCAATATCTCTGATGAGTCCGCTCATTTGAATCTATCACCTCTGTTAGTCTAGAAATCCTTGCCTTTTAATTTGCAATATCTCAAATACCAGCCCGATGTCTTTTTGAAAAAGCCTGCGGCCTTGGTGTTGGGAAACATGGTAATCCGCCTCACCCGCAGCAGATCATCCGCCATTTTCGTCGGACCGCTGACGGTGGCGATGCCAAACAGATAGCCTGCCTGGCGCACCTGTTCTGTTTCTCGCGCCCCACAATCACCATAGGGATAGGCGAAGGACACTATCTCGGCGCCCAGCAGATTTTCCAGGGATCTCTTTGATTCCTGAATTTCATGCAGCGCCTCATCCACAGTCAACTGCGGGAGATGCCGATGACTCATGCCGTGCGAACCGACTTCAACCTGCCCACTACGATGACACGCGATCAACTGCTCGTCGTTCATCAGTGGAGCCTCCGGCTCGCCCCTGGCCATATCCCAGCGATTATTCCTGATAGCTCTATCGCCCAAAGCGTAAATCACCGCCTTGGCATCATGTCTTTTCAAGAGCGGTAACAGGTTCTGGTAGTTATCTTCATAACCATCGTCAAAGGTGAGGATCACCGGTTTCTTCCCCTGTACGCCGTCGGCAATTTCATTGAAGGTGATGAACTCGAAGCCACGTTGTTTGAGATTTTTGATCTGCCAGTCAAGCTCATCAACTGTCACGTAGATATTGAATTTTGAATCCGAGGGTCTCGTTTGCAGTATGCGGTGGTAGGTCAGCACCGGTATTTCCCTGTAACGGCCTAGATAAGCATCAATGCGTGCCCGGCGATAGACCTCCAGCACCTTGCCATAGACCTCATCGGCGGCATAATCCCGGAGGTATTCGGCATAATGTGCCAGGGGAAGACTCAACTCACCCCTGGCAATCCGGGAGATGTCATCGGCCATTTGCCGGGCCGTCCAGGGTTGCGGATGGGCGCAGTCGCCAAAATTACTGGCCTTGGCCTGGTTTATCGTTGCTTCGCTAATGGGTCCGATGTATTGACTCTCGCCAACGGCGATAACCGGCACACGTTTACGCATGGCCTCCAGAGCGACACGTCCGGCCCCGATCACCAGATCATGCGACTCGATGACAGCATTCACATCCTCGACAAAACCCAGGAAAGCGACATTGTTTCCCGCTGCCTTCCGCATGGGTTCATTCTCCGGGCCGCCCACGATAGTGAATTTGATGTCAGGAAAACGCGGCGCCACTTCATTGACAATCCGCTGGGCGATTTCACCCTTCGGGCCGGTCAGGCGGCCGATCCAGGCGATGCTATTCAATGGCATTGCGTATCACCCGGATATCGGCGTCGGCAATGTGCAGGTCATCGCGCAGGTGCTCCGCCAGATGCTCGCAGACCACGATGATGTGCCGGCCATAAACATTGACACGCCGCCGTGCCGCATGCCGGCTTTGCCGGCCATGCACGGTCGAGACATAGGCCACGCCCGTCATTTTCGACACGATATTGGCCAGCCAGCTGGCCGCGCGCGAGTGGGCATGGATCAGGTCGATACGTTGTTCCCGGCACAGCCGCCCGAGCTTGATGATATTTTTTAATCGATTGAGCAGCGATCGGTCGTGGATCGGCAGGCTGATATATTCCGCCTCGGCCTGGACCGAGAGCGTGTCCGAGACGATGAAACAGCGGTGCCCATCCGCCGTGAGTTTGCGGCACAGGATGGCCACATATACTTCCGGGCCGGTCAGGTGGGTTTGCGACATCAGGTGCAGAATGTTCATGACAGCACCCGAGTCGCCGCCGCGAACACATCCTCGATCGAGGGTACACTCCCATCCTGATTGAATACCGCCTCGTGTCGGCCATAGCGCGGCCAGTAGCGAAACACCTCAGTAATGAAGAATATACCCACCGTGGGTGTTTCACAGGCAATGGCGATATTACGGATGCCGGTATCATTGCCCACCAGCAAGGCGGCCCCTTTCACCAGCGAGACCGTGGCATCAAAGTCGTCCAGCTTCATGCCAATCACATTCGCGCGGCCATGCTGTGCGGCCATGATCCCGTCGACCGATTCCCACTCGGCGATGCCCTGCAGCACGATATGGTCATGATCGGGATAACGCAGCACCATCTGTTTAATCAGCGCGGAAAAACTGGCGTGCGGCCAGCACTTCGCGCTGGTGGAGGCGCTGGGAAAATAGACCAGGTAGGGGCGCTCGCGTTGCGTGGCCTGCACCGGCATGGCGAATACCGGCGGATAGTGGTGGCGATGCCCGAACACGCTGAGCATTTCCAGCATGTTCTCCGCCTCGAAGCGCAGATCGGAACGCGGCACGGTC
>MGXL01000072.1:0-324 GCA_001801365.1 Gammaproteobacteria bacterium RBG_16_57_12
CATTCGGCTGTTTGGCAAACCCGAATCCTTTGCGCGTCGGCGCATGGGGGTGGCGCTGGCCAGCAGTCAATCCATCGACCAGGCCCGGCAACTGGCGCGGGCGGCCGCCGGCAAGGTGAAGCCAGTGGCGACTTAAGGAGATGACCACCGCAGATAACGTAACGCGTTTTTCTGATCGTACACGATACATGCGAAATACAAATCCAGGACACAATGCATAGAACAACCTGCAGAAGTGGTTTAGAATAGCGTCATTCAGCCGTGCCAAGGTTGTGTAAACACATGCTTGATACCCCATCAGAAGACCTGCCCGCCTATCAGGTG
>MGXL01000072.1:338-4311 GCA_001801365.1 Gammaproteobacteria bacterium RBG_16_57_12
CGTCAAACGCATGCAATTGAAGGTATCCCCCTGGGGTAAGGTCGAGGTGGTCATTCCCTGGCCCAGCCATAAAAAACGGGTCGCCGAGTTTGTCGCCAGGCATCAGGTCTGGCTCACACGCACGCTGAATCATTACGATGAACAACGCGCCCATAATCCTGAATGGTATCAACCGCTGCCCGGGCAGTTGCAATTATTGGCCTTGAATCAACACTGGCAGGTTGAATATCACCCCGGCCGGGCAAAATATCAGACCCTGGGCGGCACCCTGGCGATTGCCTGTGATCACGAAGTCACCGGCCGGCAGGTATTGCGCGACTGGCTCACAGCCACCGCGAAAATGACCCTGGTACCGCAACTGGAACAACTGAGCCAGGAATTGTCATTGCCCTGCAACAGGGTTTCCATCCGGGCGCAGAAGTCACGCTGGGGAAGCTGCTCGGCCAGCAAGAATATCAATCTCAACCGTAATCTGCTGTTTCTGCCGCCGGCGCTGGTCCGGTATCTGATGATTCATGAGCTTTGCCACACCGTGCACATGAATCATTCACAGCGCTATTGGTCCATGGTGGAAAGCATGCAGCCCGAATATCAAGAACTGGACCGGCAACTGCGCGATGGCTATCGCTATGTGCCGCTGTGGGCGTATCCGGAGATAGATTAACGCCATGGATGGCGTGTATGCAGAAAATGCAGGAGCACTTTTCTGCTAGGCGTTCAGGTCGGGGATCAGTCGGCTCTTCAGCCGCTCGATCGCGTCCTTGAGTTGCAGCTTGCGCTTCTTCATGCGGCGTAGTTGCAGGATATCCACACCGGGGTTTTCCGCCAGGCGGTTGATGATATCATCCAGATCCCGGTGTTCCACCTGTAATTCCAGGAGCTTTAACCGGGTCGCCTCAGCTTCTTCAAGGTCCATGATGACCGGCAATGACTAGGGTTTGGGGTGATTGATCAGGATATTGATCAACTTGTCTTCCAGCTCGATCCTGTTGGCCAGCGCCACACCCAACTTTGAAAGGTCTTCTTCCAGGGAATCGGTGATTTCGCAATGTTCTCCGCAGTCATACTTGTCGTTGAAGTCCAGGATGACGTCGGTACTATCGAGTATTTTTGGGTAAATGGTCTCGGCGATCTGGAGCACGGCGCGGCGGCGTTCATTTTTTTCATCTATATATTTATACAGGCGGAAGTGACTGTCGGCGGCATAATCCACCAGCAGTTGACAGAAGGTTTGCAGCATGGCAGGCGCCGCGGGGTTGCCCTTCAGCGGCCGGCTGGAGGCTAAACGGCTGTATAGCGACAGCATTTCCGTGCGGTCTTCAACCAGCTTTTCGATCTGGCGATGTGATAAGGCGCGACGATCAGCGGCGACTTGTTGTGTGCTCATGAATTCCATCCTTTCTCTGAAGGTGTCGGGTTAAATGTACCCGAGTTCTATGTTGATAGCCAGCATTAAAGACGCCGGATTGCCGGTGTTGCCAACCCATTTTTTAACTCATTCCAGAAAAAAGATAAAGCGATTTGTTGAGACCGCGCCTTGGGGCTAACTTGGACGCACCAGTGAATATCAGCCTGTCTGTGAAAGAGGTGAATATAACCGGATGCTAATGCTCATTTTTCCTATTGCATCCAGCACCAGGCCAAATTAGCATAGAAAGCCTGCCGGATTTCGGCAAGGGCAGGTAGCGAATCACAATAACGAATAGATTCACAAGGATCTTACGTGATGCCAGGGAATGATATACATATTATAAAGGAAGAGCCTGACACGGCCCTGCTGTCATTGGTCATGCTCGCCCGTATCTGCGGGCTGGCGGCCGACCCCTCCCAGCTTAAACATAAATTCGGCCACCCGGGCCGGGCGTTTACAACCCGGGACATGATACGGGCCGCCCGGCATATCGGACTCAAGGCGAAGGAAGTAGCCTCTGACCGTTCCCGGCTCGCCCATCTTCAGTTGCCCGCCCTTGCCCAGTACCGGGACGGCCGCTTTGTCATTCTGGCCAAGGCGGAGCAGGATAAAGTCCTGATCCATTGTCCCCTTGAACAGCGGCCCCGGATTGTAACCCTGGATGAGTTTGAACAGCAGTGGACGGGCAGGCTGATCCTGTGCACCCGGCGTGATGCCGCGACCGATGCGCTGAGCCACTTTGACTTTACCTGGTTCATCCCGGCCATTGTGAAATACCGTCACCTGCTGGGTGATGTGCTGGTGGCGTCGTTCTTCATCCAGTTGTTTGCGCTGATCACGCCATTATTCTTTCAGGTGGTCATCGACAAGGTGCTGGTGCATCGCGGGCTGACCACGCTGGATGTGCTGGCCATCGGCCTGCTGGCGGTGTCCCTGTTTGAAGTGGTGCTGGGCGGCTTGCGCACCTATCTGTTTTCGCATACCACCAACCGGGTGGATGTGGAGCTGGGCGCCCGGCTCTTCCATCATTTACTGGCCTTGCCTCTGGCCTATTTCGAATCGCGCCGGGTAGGGGACTCGGTGGCCCGGGTCCGCGAGCTGGAAAATATCCGCAACTTCCTCACCGGCTCCTCGATTACCGTGGTCATCGACTTGTTGTTCACCGTGGTGTTTCTGGCGGTGATGTATTACTACAGTCCGATCCTCACCTACGTGGTGCTGGGGGCGATCCCATTCTATATTGTATTGTCGATCGTCATCACGCCCATCCTGCGGGCGCGCCTGAACGAAAAATTCAATCGCGGCGCCGAAAATCAGGCCTTCCTGGTGGAGTCCGTCAGCGGGATAGAAACCGTCAAGGCCATGGCGGTCGAGCCGCAGATGCAGCGCCGCTGGGAAAATCAACTGGCCGGATATGTGGGCGCCTCCTTCCGCGCCAGCAATCTGGGCAATATCGCCAGCCAGTCCGCCTCGTTCATCAATAAAGTCACCACCGTGCTCATCTTGTGGATCGGCGCTCACCTGGTGATCAAAGGCGATCTCAGCGTGGGTCAACTGGTCGCCTTCAACATGCTGGCGGGGCGGGTCAGCGGCCCGGTGCTGCGCCTGGTGCAGCTCTGGCAGGAATTTCAGCAGGCCGGCATTTCAGTGCAGCGTCTGGGCGATATCCTGAATACGCATCCCGAGGCCGCCCGGACCAACAGCGGCGCCTCATTGCCGGCGATACAGGGACGCATCAGCTTCGAACGCATCAGCTTCCGTTACGCGCCCGACCGGCCCGAGGTCTTGCGTAACGTGTCATTGGAAGTTCCGCCCGGGCAGGTATTGGGCATTGTCGGCCGCAGCGGTTCCGGCAAGAGCACGCTCGCCAAACTGGCCCAGCGCATGTATGTGCCCGAAAGCGGCCGCGTGCTGGTCGATGGCGTGGACCTGAGCATGGTCGATCCCGCCTGGCTCCGGCGCCAGATCGGCGTGGTGTTGCAGGAAAACATTCTGTTCAATACCTCGGTGCGCGACAACATCGCCCTGGCCGATCCTGGCCTGCCCATGGAGGCAGTGATACGGGCCGCCCAACAAGCCGGCGCGCATGAATTCATTCTGGAGCTGTCGCAGGGCTATGACACCCTGGTCGGCGAGCACGGCTGCAATCTCTCCGGCGGACAACGCCAACGCATCGCCATTGCCCGCGCCCTGGTCACCAATCCACGGGTGTTGATTTTCGACGAGGCCACCAGCGCCCTGGATTATGAGTCGGAACGCATCATCCAGGAAAACATGGCGCGCATCTGCCAGGGCCGCACCGTCATGATCATTGCCCACCGCTTGTCGGCCTTGCGCAGCGCCGCGCGTATTATTGTGATTGATAAAGGACAGATCAGTGAAGAAGGCACGCACGAAGAATTGCTGCGCAAGGGCGGCTACTATGCCCGCCTGCATGCCAGCCAGTCCAGCCGGGTTGCGGTGGCGTAAAGGTTGCGCATGATCGAGGCGATCAAATCTGCAGGCTCTGTCGTCAAGCGTCACCTGGAGGTATTTCTCCAGATATGGCCGCAGCGTCATCAA
>MGXL01000072.1:4367-5579 GCA_001801365.1 Gammaproteobacteria bacterium RBG_16_57_12
CGGTGATGAGGAAAAACCCCCATCGCCCATCGGCCGCGCCATCCTCTGGTTCATCATGCTGTGTTTCCTCATCACCGTCATCTGGGCCACGCTGGGCAAGGTCGATATCGTCGCCGTCGCGCCGGGCAAAATCATCCCCAGTGACCGCACCAAGGTGATACAACCTCTGGAGATCGGCGTCATCAAACACATCGCGGTCCGCGAAGGCCAGCCCGTGACGCAGGGCGAACTGCTGATCGAACTGGACAGCACCAGCACCCACGCCGATCAGGAACAGTTGGCGCAGGAATTACACACCGCACGCCTGGCCAGACAGCGCGTTCACGTCCTGCTCGATGCGGTTGAAAATAATCATAACCCTCCGGTGCTGAAAATGGCGGCGGGCGAGCAGGATGATGAATTGAAAACCCAGGTCAGGCTCCTGAACCAGCAATATCTCGAACACCAGGCCCGGCTCGGCGCCTTGGCAAGTGAACGGCAAAAACAGCTGGCGGAAATCGCTGCGATCACCGAGTCCGTGAATAAACTGGAAGCTACCCTGCCGTTGATCACCAAGCGGTCCGAATCGCTCAAAACACTCGCCAAGGGCAACCTGGTCGCTGAGCATACCGTGCTGGAACTGGAAGAACAGCGCATTACTCAGCAGCAGGACCTTGCCATCAATCGCAACCGTCTGAAAGAAGCGCAGGCGGCCATCGATGCGGTCGATCAACAAACTCAAGCCTATCAGGCGGAATTCCGCAGAACCGCCCTGGCAGAACTGACCGAGACCGAGCGCCGCCTCAAATCCATTGAGCAGGAACATGTCAAGGCCAAACAGCGCACCGATCTGCAACGCCTGACCGCCCCCATCTCCGGCGTGGTGCAGCAACTGAGCATTCATACCGTGGGCGGCGTGGTGACACCCGCGCAGGAACTCATGCGCATCGTCCCGCAGGAGGGCGTCCTGGAAGTCGAGGCCTGGATACTGAACAAGGATATCGGTTTTGTCGAAGAAGGCACCACGGCGGAAGTGAAGGTCGATGCCTTTCCCTTTACCAAATATGGCTTGATCGACGCGGAAGTGATCAACCTCTCCAACGACGCCATCGCCGATGAAAAGCTGGGCCTGGTGTATGCGGCCCGCGTATTGCTGAAATCCTCGACCATGCTGGTGGAAAACAAAGTCATCAATCTCTCACCCGGCATGAGCGTCACCGTGGAAATGAAAAC
>MGXL01000072.1:5611-5771 GCA_001801365.1 Gammaproteobacteria bacterium RBG_16_57_12
TTGAATATTTCCTGTCACCGCTATTGCGTTACAAGCAGGAGAGCATACGGGAGCGATGAGCAATGTTGCATGGCGCTGCATAGCCCGTAGCCTGGGTTGAGCGCTGTTTGCGAAACCCGGGATGCACGTTCCGGCAAATGGATGAAATGGACTGATGATG
>MGXL01000072.1:6002-6130 GCA_001801365.1 Gammaproteobacteria bacterium RBG_16_57_12
GGCGCGAAATCAAATCGCAGTTCTCGCGGCGGGTGCCGATGGGGGAACGACGTTCCCTGGGGCGAGTAAACAAAGGTGAACGTGGCATCTGGCAACGCCGTTATTGGGAACATACCTTGCGTGATGAG
>MGXL01000073.1:0-2259 GCA_001801365.1 Gammaproteobacteria bacterium RBG_16_57_12
CATGTAAGGCGATGGATTCAGATTGCGCAGGGCGCGATACAGATCCAGCGGTCGGGCCTGAAAGGGTATGGACAGGCGCTGGGACAGCACCACCTGCATCACATCCCCCTCCAGAATGTAATCCTTGATGCGCTGCACCGCGCTCTCATAACCCTGGCGGGTGAAGCCGGAAACAAAATCCGCTTCCTGCACCTGCCGGGCGGGCAGGCTGGTCTGGCGCGGCACCGCCCCGGCCATCCGGGCCACCAGTTCATCCAGACGCTGTTCGGCCCGCGCACAGTCATCGGGTCGGTCGGGATCGGCATGCACGACGACATAGAGCTTGCCGCCGAGATTGTCGAAGACCACCACCTCTTCGGACACCATGAGCAGGATGTCCGGGGTGTTGAGCAGGTCGGGATTGGGGCAGGCCGCCAGCCGCGGTTCAATATAGCGCACCGTATCATAACCAAAGTAACCCACCAGCCCGCCGGTAAAGCGCGGCAGGCCGGGTACCTCGGTCACCTCAAAACTCGACTGAAAGGCCTCGATCCAGGCCAGCGGATCAGTAACAGTAACAGCCTCCCGAATCTGACCATCTTCCAGCAGGCTGATCTCATGGCCCTGCACCCTGATCACCTGGCGGCACGGCAGGCCAATGATGGAGTAGCGCCCCCATTTTTCGCCACCCTGCACCGATTCGAACAGATAGGAATACGGGCCATTGGCCAGCTTGAGATAGGTGCTGAGCGGCGTATCCAGATCCGCCAGCACTTCACGCATCAGCGGCACACGTTTACAGGAATGCGGAGTGATTCGGTCCACTAATAATTTACTCATGGCTGTGCCATAGGAGTGACCGGCGTCAGGCCGCCTCCCGCAACAGTGACGGTAACTCGGCCATGGAATCGATCACCGCATCAGGTTTGGCCGTGCGGATATCATTGCCGTGGTTGTAGCCATAGCTCATGCACACGATCTGAAATCCCGCCGCACGCGCCGCCTTCACGTCGCTGATCGAATCGCCGATCATCAGCGCCTGCTGCGGCGTCACGTCAAAAAATTCCGCGGCGTGTAATAGCGGCATGGGGTCGGGCTTTTTGCGCGGCAAGGTATCGCCGCTGATCACAACGGCAAAGTAATGGTAAATACCCATATCCTTCAGCAAGGGAACGGTAAACTGCTCGGCCTTGTTGGTGACGCAGCCGAGCTTGTAGCCCTGCGCCTTCAACCAGGCCAGACCCTCGCATACCCCGGGATACAGCCGGCTGCGCGTGCTGGTATTGCGGGCATAGAGCTCCAGATAGAGGGGATAGGCCCGCTGGAATAAAGCCTCGTCCGGTTCGCCATCGAGCTGGTTGACCAAGGAGCGGCGCACCAGGCGTTCGACGCCGTTGCCCACCCACTGGCGCACCGCCTGCTCGCCGCGCCCGGGCAGGCCCAGGCGTTGCATCATCTCGTCCACGCAATAGGCGAGATCCGGCACGCTGTCCACCAGCGTGCCGTCGAGGTCGATCAGGATCATTTCGGGTTTCTTAATCACAATCTACTCTCAGATAATGTAGGTTGGGCTGACGCAGGAAGCCCAACACATACCGCGAATGCTGGGCTTCCTGCGTCAGCCCAACCTACACAGTTATTTACCTGCCATGGTCAGCTCAGCACGCAGGGCTTTAATCACGCTGTCATAGCGGTTGGGATCGCCGACCTTGCCGGCGCTGAATATGGCGGAACCGGCCACAAAGGTATCGGCGCCCGCCTCGGCGATCGCGCGGATGTTGTCCACCTTCACCCCGCCGTCGATTTCCAAGCGGATGTCACGGCCGCTGGCATCGATGATCTGGCGCGCCTCGCGCAGCTTGGCCAGGGCCGAGGTGATAAAACTCTGGCCGCCGAATCCGGGGTTGACCGACATCAGCAGCACCATATCCACCTTGTCGATCACATATTTCAGATATTCGAGCGAGGTGGCCGGATTGAAGACCAGCCCGGCCTTGCAGCCTTCGGCCTTGATCAGCTGCAGGGTGCGGTCGACGTGCTCGGAGGCCTCGGGGTGGAAGGTGATGTAGGTGGCGCCGGCCCTGGCGAAATCCGGGATGATGCGATCCACCGGCTTGACCATCAGATGCACATCGATCGGCGCGGTCACGCCATGCTTGCGCAGCGCCTCGCAGACCAGCGGGCCGATGGTCAGGTTGGGCACGTAGTGGTTGTCCATCACGTCGAAGTGCACGATGTCGGCCCCGGACGCCAGGACGTTGTCCACCTCCTGACCCAGTC
>MGXL01000073.1:2283-2550 GCA_001801365.1 Gammaproteobacteria bacterium RBG_16_57_12
CGATCAGATAATCTGCCATGCTGCTAACCTCTGAAGTTTTAAAAGTTTTGAATGTGCCAACTTTACCTGAATCGGCTGGAAGTTTCAGCTGCCACGGCGGTTTGCGCAGGGTAATCATGGACGCCATACCCGCCGGGGATTAGCATAGCCGCTGGACTGATTTTGGGATCACACACAAATGACACACGGCACATTGAGAGTATTGCTATTCCTGAGTCTGCTGGCACCAGGCATAGCCGTGCAAGGCGCCGATCCCTTGCAGGAAGC
>MGXL01000073.1:2652-10540 GCA_001801365.1 Gammaproteobacteria bacterium RBG_16_57_12
AAAGCACCACGGCCGCGCAGGGCGGGATCATCTTGCTGCATGACCTCGAAACGCACCCGGACTGGCCGGCAGTCATCGCGCCGCTGCGCAAGAGTCTGCCGGAACATGGCTGGACGGTGCTGTCGGTACAGATGCCCCGGCTGCCGCCGGGCGCAGTCAGCGATAATGCCGCCATCCGACAACTGATCACCGAGGCCAAGCCGCGGATTCAGGCGGCGGTCGATTATCTCAAGGGCAAGGAATTCAAAAAACTGGCGCTGATCGGCCATGGCCTGGGCGCTGTGCAAGGCCTGGCCTACCTCACCGAAGCCGGTCCGGGCGAAAAAACCATCCTGGGACTGGTCAGCATCTCCGGCCGCCGCCCGGCCCAGGCGGCCGAGCTATTGCCGTTGCGGGAAATCCTGCCGGCGCTCGATGCGCGCATCGCCCTGTTCGACATCCATGCCGGGCGGGAGGGCAATCATGGGCAGCTGGACGCCGCCGGGGCGAAACGCTATCAGCCATTCGGTATCCTGGGGGCCGACTATACCTACCGGGGCTTCGAGCTGCTGCTTACCAGCCGCGTCCAGGGCTGGCTGAAGAAAAATGTCGTGAAAAGCACATTCGCAGAGCCGCTACCCGTTTCAAAAAACTGATTCCGCGAACCGAGCATATATTTTACCCGGCGGTTTCCAATCCGTGGTCTTCATCATATATGGCGGAACTAATAGACACCGGTTAAACCCTCTTCTACCTCATTCGTTCTGCACCTTCGCCATCTGACAGGTCACTTCTGCCCTATCTCGCGGGGAAGTGTGCGCCATGACGGAGATATACCGGCTTAACCGGCCGCACGCCCTCGGCAGAGCCCAGCCAGCCCCCCTCTATAGCGGGCTATTGCAAATGATAAGAATTATCATTATCATTGCAGTAACTTGACTATGCGCGCCGTTCGCGCACGCGCCAGCCAACGGGATCGAAGCCCCAGTAGCCAGCAGTGATCGATTAACTGCCAGGAGAAGACCATGGATTTTGTTGGACCGTTCCAGAGTAGTACTACCCTTTTCCACCTGGCCATAGCCGGGGTGCAGCCATGAGTACACCGCTAGCCAGCAAGCCCGGGGCTGGCACGGTGCCGGCCACCAGCACCCCGGTGCCGGTATATGAGAGCGGCCAGATATTCGTGACGGGCAAGGAGGTCATCATCCGCCATGCCGGCGAGCTCTATCGCCTGCGCGTGACGCGCCAGAACAAGCTGATCCTGACCAAATGAGCCTCACCGCCATGCATCCCTCTGCCTTCATGAACGAAAGACGGCCCGGCAACTGGCTGATGCTGGTGGCAATCATCGCTCTGCATGGCGCCGCGCTGCTGCTGTTGTCACGGCTGCCGCACGAACTGGCGCTGCGCCCAGCGCTGCTTGTCGCCTTCATTCAGGCTGAGTCGCCGGTATTCTCCACTCCAGCTCCCTCCTATCCCTTGCCCCAGCCTCCCCATATCGCCACACCCCAGCCGCAGGTTCCAGCAGCATCCGCACCCCCGGTGCTGACCTCCAGGGCTGAAACTGCGGCCACAGCACCGGCTGTGGAACCGGAGCCGCTCGAGCAGGAAGAGGCGGCTGTGACAAATGAAGCGGTGCCAACACTGGTTCCGGTCGCAAGACCCCCGATACAGCCCGCACCTGTGGTTCCGCCCCGTTTTGATGCGGACTATCTCGACAACCCCGCGCCCGCCTATCCGCCGCTCTCGCGCCGCCTGCGTGAACAGGGGACGGTGCTGCTGCGTGTTCATGTCGAGCCCAGCGGCATCCCGGGGCAGGTCGAATTGAAGCAGTCGAGCGGCCATGCGCGCCTCGACCAGGCGGCGCTCGACACGGTGCAGCTCTGGCGTTTTGTACCTGCGCGCCAGGGCGGCGCAGCCGTGGCGGGCTGGGTGATCGTCCCGATCTCATTTATGTTAAGGAGTTGAAACATGCCGCAATCCCTCGGTTTTGCCCACTTCCTAGGCCAGCTCGATGGCCTTGGCCGGTTTCTGCTGCTGGTGCTGGCGGTCATGTCCATCGCCACCTGGTACCTTATCGCCTCCAAGGCGCTCAGCCACTGGCGCATGCGCCGCCATGGGCACGCCTTCCTCAACCGCTTCCGGGAGGCCGCCGGTCTCGACGAGGTAAGCCGCCACCTGGGTGACGCGGGTGTGCATGACCCGTTCTCGCACCTCACCCACCACGGCCTGCGCGCCGCCGAGCAGTATCAGAACAGATCCGGCAGCCGCCTGGTGGAGTCGGGTTCCGCCGATGAGTTCCTCACCCGCGCCCTGCGCCGCGCCATCGAGCAGGATACCGCCCGCCTCGAATATGGCCTGACGGTGTTGGCCTCGGTCGCCTCCACCGCCCCCTTCGTCGGCCTCTTCGGCACCGTCTGGGGGATCTACCACGCCCTCGTCAACATCGGCATGACCGGCCAGAGCGGTCTCGACCAGATCGCCGGGCCGGTGGGCGAGGCGTTGATCATGACGGCGCTGGGATTGGCGGTGGCGATTCCAGCGCTGCTGGCCTACAACGCCTTCGCCCGCGCCAACCGGCTGCTGCTGGCCGAGGTGGATGGCTTCGCCCACGACCTCTTCGCCTTCATGTCCACCGGCATCCGCAGCGACCACCGCCTGCCTGCCAACGGCGCGCTTGCGCCGAGGGGGGCATGATGGCCTTCGGCGGATTTTCCAGGGGGCAGGGTAACCAGCCGCTGGCGGAGATCAACATGGTGCCGCTCATCGACGTGATGCTGGTGCTGCTGATCATCTTCATGGTCACCGCGCCGCTGCTCACCCATGCGGTGAAGGTCGACCTGCCGCGCGCTGCGAGCGCCGTGGTGAGTCCCCAACCCGGCAGCATCGAACTGACGCTGGACGCCCAGGGGCAGGCGCACTGGAACGGCGAACCGGTCAGCCAGGAGCAATGGCGCGCACGCATAGCCGAGGCCGCACTGACAACGCCCCAGCCCGAGCTGCGCATCCGCGCCGACGGCGAACTGGCCTACCGCCAGGTGGCACAGGTGATGAGCGATGCCGCCCGCGCCGGAGTGACGCGCATCGGTTTTGTCACCGACCCGCGCCCAGCGCCGTGAACAGACTCATCAACCGTAGGGTGCGCTGTGCGCACGGCGCACCCTACCGCTGACAACCATTTTCCCAGCCAGCCAAGCGGTCATGCCGTCCAGCCAGCCAGTCAATCACTTACTCGCAATGGAGCATGACCATGTACAGACAGAAACCGTTTAGAACCCGACTCACCCCCCTCGCCGCCGCGCTGCTGGCGCTCTACTCCGGCCCCAACCTGGCTGAGGAGAAGATGATGCCGCGCGTCGATGTCATCGGCGGCGCTGAAAATCTGCCCGCAATCGCCGGCGCCGCCACGGTGCTGGAGAGCAAGGATCTGCAGGAGAACCACGTCTTCACCGTCAACGAAGCGCTACGCAAAGTGCCGGGCGTACATGCCCGCGATGAGGAGGGTTTCGGCCTGCGCCCCAACATCGCCATGCGCGGCCTTAACCCCACCCGCTCCACCAAGATCACCCTGCTGGAGGATGGCATCCCGCTGGCCTACGCCCCCTACGGCGACAACGCCAGCTACTACCACCCGATGGTGGAGCGCTACGACCGCATCGAGGTGCTGAAGGGGTCGGGTGCGCTGCTGTTCGGGCCGCAGACCATCGGCGGCGTGATCAACTACATCACCCCCGCCCCTACACAGGAGTTCGGCGGTTATGTGCAGGGCACCGTCGGCAACCGCGACTACTTCAACGGCAAGGTGAACCTGGGCGGCAACGGCATGTTGCTCGACTACAGCCGCAAGCAGGGCGATGGCGCGCGCGACAATATGGAGCACGCGCTCGACGACCTGAATCTCAAATACGTGACGGCCCTCGGCAACAACCAGGCGCTGACCCTGCGCGCCAACTATTACCAGGAAGATTCCACGATTACCTATACGGGCCTGACCCAGGCGGAATTCGATAAGCTCGGCGCCCGTTATAACCCGTTCAAGAACGACAAATTCGACACCGACCGTAGCGGTCTCTCCGCCACTCACGAATACGACTTCGGCAGCGCACTGCTGACCACCAGCCTCTATTACTCCAGGTTCAACCGCGACTGGTGGCGGCAATCGAGCAACACCGCCGACAGCCAGTGCGGCGGCGCCTTCACCACCGCGCGCAACAATGGCACGGCGGTCGATGCCGATAGCTGCAACTCCGTTCAAGGCCGCCTGCGCAGCTACACCACCTGGGGCGTGGAACCGCGCCTGACCATGACCCATGACATGGGCGAGTTCCAGGCCGGCGTGAAGGCCCACTTCGAGGAACAGGACCGCCTGCAACTGAACGGCATCAGCCCCATGGCGCGCACCGGCACCACGGTGGAGGACAGTCTGCGCGAGAGCACCGCCTATAGCGGCTTCATCGCCAACCGCTTCGATGTCGGCCGGGTCGGCATCACCCCCATCCTGCGTTACGAGACCATCGATGCCGAACGCAGCTCCAACCTCCCCGGCGGGACGGCCTCATCGACCAGTGTCAGCAAGACCCTGCCCGGCATCGGCGTGACCTGGAACCCGGGCGATACCCTCACGCTGTTCTCCAGCCTGCACAAGGGCTTTGCCCCGCCGCGGGTGGAAGACCTGATCGGCGCCACCAACACGGCCACCACGGTGATCGACGTCAATGCCGAGGAGTCCACCAACTTCGAGCTCGGCGTGCGCAGCCGGCCGTTGCCGTGGGCCTCGGTGCAGGCGGCGTATTTCCGCAACGACTTCCAGAATCTGATCGCCGCGGGCTCCATCGCCGGCGGCAGCACCCCGCTGTCGGAAGGCGAGGCCGAGTTCGAGGGTGCGGAGCTCTCCGCCCTGGCTGAGCATGAGAGCGGCGTCTTCGGCCGCCTGGCCTGGACCTGGCTGCCCACCGCCGATCAGGAAACGCCCTTCCGCAGAGTGGATACGAAGGCCGTCGTCACCGGCAGCGCCGCCGGCAACCGCCAACCCTACGCGCCCGAGCACACAGTGACCGTGGCGGCGGGCTACGGCGCCGGCGCGTTGCGGGGCGAGATCGAATCGCAGTATGTGGGCGAGCAGTTCTCCGACTTCGCCAACAGCGTGGCGCCGACCGTGGACGGCCAGAAAGGACGGATCGAAGCCTATGCCGTCTGGAACGCCTCACTCAACTACCAGCTGCGACCCAAGGGCGCAACGGTGTTCCTGAGCGCCAAGAACCTCACCGACAAAACGTACATCGTCGATCGCACCCGCGGCATCCAGGTCGGCATGCCGCGCCTGGTGCAGGTGGGGATGAAGTATCCGTTCTGAGGGATGCCTTGTTCTGGGCTGTGGCGGTGTCCATCTCATGGACACCGCTGCTGGCGGGCGAGAAATAGTTACCTGGAAATCAAAGGAGGCTGCTTATGACTTATATGATCGACGCAAGGCTGGAACGAGGGGTACCCACGCTGACATTGATCGATGCCACGACCGGCGAGAAGCGCCTCCACTGGCGAGGCGATAACACGGTCAATGGCGAACGTGACTGGCAGGGGTTATTCAAACGGTTGTTCCTGCTTTCCTGCGCCGACGGGCTCAGCCTGGTTCAGCGTGCGAAATCGCCGGCCTTCGGCACAGAGTGCCTGGAGTGTACGGTCTGCGTTGATCCTATTGATGCGGCCAGGTGAAGTTTGAAGTTGTAGGTGCGGATGAATCCGCACCTACGTCAAAGGTTGACTTCAAACTTCACCTGGCCGGATCAATAACCTGCCATCAGGCGGGCAATGAACCAAGTGTAGTGAGTCACGCTGCAAGGCGGCCGTAAGGTGGCTCAGATCAAGCTGGCTCGAAGATTGTGTAATTCTGTTCGTGAAGCGTCCGCCAGCATGAAGCAGGCAGATTAATGCATGGCCATACCTTCCTCTGCCTTGAACGTCTCGTGCGGGATCTGCCGCCAGATTTCCTTCACACGCTGTTCGGCGCGATTGTATTGCTCGGCCGAAACCTTCTGCACCACGATACGCATATAACGCTTGGCAGCCTTGTCATCATACGAGGACGCCAGCCAGAACCACACCAGGGACTCTTCGTAATTGGTTTCCACACCATCACCCGTGCCATAGATATGCCCCAGATTGTAGTGTGCCTTAGGGTGCCCCCCCATCGCCGCCTGCAACAGCCATTCACGTGACTTCTGTTTGTCGGCAACGACGCCTTCGCCAGCGCCATACATCAGGCCAAGCTGGTAGGCCGCCTCGGGATTATGTTGTTCCGCCGCCTGCTGCAGATAAGGCAAGGCATCCGGGTAGGCGCCACGTTTGAGATATTCCAGCCCCATGGCATAAGCCTGAGACCCCGGCAATTCCATTTTCGGCAGATCATATTCGTCCTGTTTGGAACAGGACATGAGCAACAGGACGAGTGCCCCTATTAACGTGATCCTGGTTTTCAACATCATCCCCCTATATAAAGTGTGTCTTGGCAGTGCCAGCATGACTCGTGCTGCCGAATAGTATCACTAGGCGGCTAGCCGGCGGTACGGCGACGCGCCTCCATCACATTGGGTAGCTGGCCGATCTTGGCGAGCACCCGGCTCAACTGGCTGATGCTGATGATCTCCAGGGTCAGGAGCAGGCGGGCATGATTGGTTTTCGGGTTGGTGTAGGTATTGGCGGCAACCAGGTTGATGCCTTCATTGGTCACCACCGACACCACATCGCGCAGCAGGCCGGTGCGATCAAAGGCCTCGACCAGGATATCCACCGAATAGGTGTTTTTCGCCTTGGCGACCCAATCCACCTCGATCAGGCGATCCACATGATGCTCCTTGAAACGCAGCACATTGGGACAATCCTGGCGATGGATGCTGACGCCCTGGCCATGGGTGATGTAACCGATCACGGCATCACCCGGCACCGGCTTGCAACAATTGGCAATCTTGGTCAGCAGATCCCCCACGCCCTGCACGTTGATGTCGGTGCCGTATTCGATGGCGGCAGGGGCCTCAGGCGCGGCGCGCCGCAGCACCGGCTCCGGCCGCTCCCGCTCCTGCAAGGCATTGACCACCTGCGACAGCTTGAGGTCATTGCGGCCGATCGCCGCCATGAAATCATCGACATTCCTGTGCTTGAACTGCTGCGCCAGCCTTTCCAGGTTGATGTCCGCCAACCCCAGGCGCGACAATTCCTTCTCCAGCGTTTCACGGCCTTCGCCGACATTCTGGCTGTAGTTGAGCTGTTTGAACCAGCGTTGAATATGCGAACGCGCCCGCGACGAGCGCACGTATCCCAGGTGGGGGTTCAGCCAGTCACGGCTCGGGCCGCCGTGCTTGACGGAAAGGATCCTGACCTGTTCTCCATTCTGTAATTGATAATTCAGCGGCACGATATGGCCGTTCACTTCCGCACCGCGGCAGCAATGGCCGATCTCGCTGTGAATATGGTAGGCAAAGTCGATGGGCGTCGAGCCCAGCGGCAGGTCGATGATCTTGCCGGCCGGCGTCAGCACGTAAACGCGGTCCTGCAGCACATCCGCCTTGAATTGATCGACAAAGTCGCCGGCATCGGCCACCTCCTCCTTCCACTCCAGCACTTGGCGCAACCAGGCCACCTTGCGCTCGAAATTGGGATCGTAGCGGGCCCCTTCCTTGTAGCGCCAGTGAGATGCCACTCCCAGCTCGGCGCCTTCATTCATGTCATGGGTACGGATCTGCACCTCGACCGTCTTGCCTTCGGGACCGATCACGGCGGTGTGCAGGGAGCGGTAGCCGTTCTCCTTGGGCGTGGCGATATAGTCATCGAACTCGCCGCGCACATAGGGCCACTGGCTGTGCACGATACCAAGCACGGCATAACATTGTGTTATCTCGTCCACCAGCACGCGCAC
>MGXL01000074.1:0-314 GCA_001801365.1 Gammaproteobacteria bacterium RBG_16_57_12
CGCCTGGTCAATCTGGGTTGCGCCACCGGGCACCCCAGCTTCGTGATGTCGGCCTCTTTTACCAATCAAGTACTGGCCCAGATCGAGCTGTGGCGAAATAGCGCAAGTTATCAGAACAAGGTCTATGTCCTGCCTAAACAGCTGGATGAAAAGGTTGCGCGTCTGCATTTGAGCAAGCTGGGGGTAGCCTTGACCCAGTTAACCCCCGAACAGGCGAAATACATCGGTGTGCCGCCGGAAGGGCCCTATAAGCCGGGTTATTATCGTTATTGACGGGGTATGATGGGTATAGCACTTACTTGGACGGTTTTATA
>MGXL01000074.1:409-924 GCA_001801365.1 Gammaproteobacteria bacterium RBG_16_57_12
CAAAAAAAATATCCACTGAATCTCAGCCTGGAATTTTTTCCGCCCAAGACCGAGCAGGGCGCGGAAAAATTACGCGAGGTCCGTCAGCAACTGGCCGTGCTCAATCCCGGCTATATCTCGGTGACCTATGGCGCGGGCGGCAGCACCCGCCAGGGGACGCTGGAGACGGTGCTGGAAATCCGGCAGGCCGGCATCGAGGCGGCGCCGCATCTTTCCTGTGTCGGTTCCGCCCGCGCCGATCTGCGGGAAATACTGCAAAGCTATCGTGATCTGGGCATCCGCCGGATCGTGGCCCTGCGGGGCGATATGCCCTCGGGCATGCAGGATAAAGGCGAGCTGCAATATGCCAATGAACTGGTGGACTTCATCCGCCAGGAGCATGGCGATTATTTCAAGATCGAGGTGGCGGCCTATCCGGAGTTTCATCCGCAGGCACCCAATGCGGAACAGGATCTTAAAAATTTCAAGCGCAAGGTCGAGGCGGGTGCCGACGGCGCGATTACACAATATTTCTA
>MGXL01000074.1:932-5826 GCA_001801365.1 Gammaproteobacteria bacterium RBG_16_57_12
ACGCCTATTATCATTTTGTCGAGAGCTGCGAGGCGCTGGGGCTGGACCTGCCCATCATCCCCGGCATCATGCCGATCACCAATTTCAAGCAGCTGGCACGCTTCTCTGAAATGTGCGGCGCAGAAATCCCCCGCTGGATCTACAAGCGCCTCGAGTCTTATTGGGATGATGTGGCGGCGTTGCGCGCCTTTGGCCTCGATGTGACCACGGAACTGTGCGCCGAGCTGCTGTCGCAGGGCGCGCCCGGATTGCATTTTTATACCATGAATCAGGCCGAGCCGACCCTGGCGATCTGCGAACGGCTGGGGATGGTGATCGTGAGCGATGCATAGGCTCCGGAGTAGTAAACGTTAATAGACTAAGTTGTAGGGTGGATAAGCGCAGCGCATCCACCAATGGTGTCAATTGATTTTCCAAAGGCATACCATTTCATAGCCTATGATGGTGGATGCGCTGTGCTTATCCACCCTACGGCTTGTAAACCATGCGCCCGGTTTATTTTGTAAACCATGGTCGGCTTGCACAGGTGAGGGCCAGGTTGAGGAGTGCGGCGGGTCATTTTGTCAGATGCTCTGAGAGGTTTTGGATTTATTCATCCTAAAAGGATACGGTGATAAATGAACAACAAAAGCACCAACGTGGTCTGGCATCAGGCCACCATCTCTCGCGACAAGCGCGAGCAGCTCAACGGCCATAAAAGCGTGATCCTCTGGTTTACCGGTCTGTCCGGCGCCGGCAAATCGACCGTGGCCCATGCCGTGGAGGATCGTCTGTATAACATGGGCTGCCGCACCTTCGTGCTGGATGGAGACAATGTCCGCCATGGCCTGTGTTCCGATCTGGGCTTTTCCGAGCGGGACCGCAAGGAAAACATCCGCCGCATCGGCGAGGCGGCCAAGCTGTTTCTGGAGGCCGGCGTCATCACCCTGACGGCCTTCATCTCACCGTTCCGGCAGGATCGCGAGATCGTGCGCAATCTCGTGCCGCATGGCGAATTTCTCGAGATCTACTGTGATACCGCGCTGGAGGTCTGCGAATCCCGTGATGTGAAGGGCCTGTACAAACGGGCGCGGGCGGGCGAGATTGCCAATTTCACCGGCATCTCCTCACCCTACGAAGCACCGGTTGATCCCGAGCTATGTCTGGAGACGGGCAAGGATAATATCGAACAGTGCGTGGAGCAGGTGATTGCCATGCTGCGATCCAGAGCATTAATAAAATAACGAACGGAGCAGATGATGACAACAAAATCAGTTGCAGTGGTGGGGTTGGGCTATGTGGGATTACCCCTCGCGCTCGCTTTTGGTCGTGTGTTGCCCACCCATGGATTTGACATCAGTGCCGCCAAGGTTAAGGCCTATCAGGAAGGTTATGATCCTACCGGCGAAATGCCGAAGACCGCCTTCAAGGCCGCTAAAAAGATTACCTATGGCACGGACCCTGCGATCATCAAAAAGGCCGATTTCGTCGTTGTCGCCGTGCCCACGCCTATTGATGAGGCCAAACAGCCCGATCTTACACCGGTCGTGCGCGCCTCGGAGACGGCCGGGCGGAATCTGAAGCAGGGCGCCATCGTGATCTTCGAATCGACGGTATATCCGGGGGTGACCGAGGAAATCTGCGTACCGATTCTGGAGCGTGAATCCGGCTTGAAATGCGGCAAGGGTTTCAAAGTCGGTTATTCGCCAGAGCGCATCAATCCCGGCGACAAGGTGCATACCCTGGAGCGCATCGTCAAGGTAGTATCGGGCCAGGACAAACAATCACTTGAAGCTGTCGCCTGGTTATACGAGCAGGTGATCGAGGCCGGCGTGCACCGTGCCGCTTCGATTAAAACGGCGGAAGCGGCCAAGGTCATCGAAAATACCCAGCGTGATCTGAATATCGCATTAATGAACGAGCTGGCGGTGATTTTCAGCAAAATGGGCATCGATACTCTCGAGGTGCTGGAGGCGGCCGGCACCAAGTGGAACTTCCTGCCATTCCGCCCCGGCCTGGTCGGCGGCCACTGCATCGGTGTCGATCCCTACTATCTGACTCATAAGGCAACCATGCTGGGCTATCACCCCGAGGTGATCCTGGCCGGCCGCCGCATCAATGACAGCATGGGAAAATACGTCGCCGAACAGACCGTCAAGAAGATGATCGATCAGGGCCGGCCGATCAAGGGCGCCACGGTCCTGGTGCTGGGTCTGACCTTCAAGGAGAATTGCCCGGACCTGCGCAATTCCCGCGTCATCGATGTGGTGCATGAACTGGAAGACTATGGCTTGATGGTCAAGGTCTGGGATCCGGTGGCGAATTCTGAGGAAGCGCGCCATGAACATGGGCTTGATCTTGTGGACATCGACAAGGTCAAGCAGGCCGATGCCATCGTCGCCGCCGTGGCGCATAAACAGATCGTTGAGATTGATCTGATAAAGCTCGCGAAAAAGACCGGCAGGAACGCCCCCTTCATGGACGTGAAATCCGCCTTCGATCAGAAGGCCTTGGCCAAGGCCGGCTTTGACGTGTGGAGATTATAGAAAGTTCAGTCAAATGTAGGGTGGGTTACGACTGCATGGATGCAGGAGGTACGAGTCCATGGATGGACGAGGTAGACGGCGCCTGGAGCAAGCCGTCGAGAGCAATGCAGGAGCAATTGCCGAGGCGCGATTTTTTGCGCCGTAACCCACCAAGCGTGCGAAGCACACAACATTTTTTAATGAGTGCCTGGCGGCACAGTTGGTGGGTTAGCAAAAAACGCTAACCCACCCTACATAGCAATAAAATATGTAATCACCCAAGTTTCGATCCTACAGAAACCAAGAGATATTCCATGCCCCAGATCTCAACCTCCAATCCACGCCCCTGTAAAATACTGGTCACCGGGGCCGCGGGCTTCATCGGCTCATATCTCAGCCAGCGCCTGCTGGAGCGCGGCGATGTCGTGGTCGGCCTGGACAATTTGAACGATTATTACGATGTGAAGCTCAAGCAGGATCGCCTGGCGCGTCTGCTGGACAAAACCGGTTTTCAGTTCGTACAAATGGATTTGCAGGATCGTAAAGCCATGGAACAGCTCTTTGCCCGTGAAGGATTCGACAAGGTGGTGAACCTCGCCGCGCAGGCCGGGGTGCGTTACTCCCTGATCAACCCCCATGCCTATGTCGACAGCAACATCGTCGGATTCACCAATGTGCTGGAGGGGTGCCGGCACAACCAGGTCAAACATCTGGTGTATGCCTCGTCGTCGTCGGTGTATGGCGCCAATACCGAGATGCCATTTTCGGTACATCACAACGTCGATCACCCGGTATCGCTCTATGCCGCCAGCAAGAAGGCCAATGAATTGATGGCGCATACCTATGCGCATCTCTACTACTTGCCCACCACCGGGCTGCGCTTCTTCACGGTATACGGGCCGTGGGGCAGGCCGGACATGGCCTTGTTTCTGTTCACCAAGGCGATACTGGAAGGAAAACCCATTGATGTATTCAACCATGGCAAGATGCGCCGCGACTTCACTTATATTGATGATATCGTCGAGGGCGTGATCCGGGTGCTGGATAATACCGCTAGGCCTAATCCAAAATGGTCGGGGAACGAGCCGGATTCGGCGACCAGCTATGCCCCTTACCGCCTCTATAATATCGGCAATCACAATCCGGTCGAGCTGCTGGATTTCATCGAAGCGATCGAGCAGGCCCTCGGCAGGAAGGCCAAAAGAAACATGCTGCCCTTGCAGCCGGGCGATGTGCCGGCCACCTATGCCGACGTGGATGATTTGATCCGTGATGTCGGTTTCAAGCCGGCGACGCCGGTCGCTGAAGGCATCCGATGTTTTGTCACCTGGTATCGGGAGTATTACAAGATATGAAGGGCATCATCCTCGCCGGAGGTTCCGGCACGCGGCTGTATCCGCTGACGTTGGCAGTCAGCAAGCAGCTCATGCCGGTCTACGACAAACCCATGATCTATTATCCGCTCAGCACCCTGATGCTGGCGGGCATACGGGATATTTTGATCATATCCACACCCCAGGATCTGCCGCGCTTTTCCGAATTGCTGGGGGATGGTGCGCAATGGGGGCTTTCCTTCTCCTATGCCGAGCAGCCCAGGCCGGAAGGCCTGGCGCAGGCCTTTCTCATCGGCGACTCCTTCATCGGCAAGGATCCGGTGGCGCTGGTGCTGGGCGACAATATCTATTATGGCCATGGCCTGCCGCAAACCTTGCATCGCGCGGCGGCGCAAACCAGCGGCGGCACCGTGTTCGCCTATTATGTGAGCGACCCGCAGCGTTATGGCGTGGTAACTTTCGATGCGCAGGGGCAGGCCACCGACATTATCGAAAAACCGGCTACACCCCCCTCGAACTATGCGGTGACCGGTTTGTATTTTTATGACAACGATGTGGTCGATATCGCCAGGGATATCCAGCCATCGGCCCGCGGCGAACTGGAGATTACCGATGTCAATCGAATATATCTGCAGCAGGGCACGCTGCGGGTGGAGCGACTGGGGCGCGGCACGGCCTGGCTGGACACCGGCACCCATGCCTCGTTGCTCGATGCGGCGAACTTCATCAAGGTGGTGGAGGAACGCCAGGGGCTGAAGGTGGCCTGTGTGGAGGAGATTGCCTACCGCATGGGCTATATCGATGCCGCTCAACTGCAGAAACTGGCGAGGCCGCTGCAGAAGAGCGGTTATGGCGAGTATCTGATGCGCCTGCTGGATGGATCGATTCTGGAATGAAGTTTACGCCGACCAGCCTGCCCGATGTGATCCTGATCGAACCCAGGGTATTTGGCGACAGCCGCGGTTATTTCATGGAGACCTGGCATGCCGGCAAGTTTGCCGAGGCCGGTTTGAACGTGAGTTTTGTCCAGGATAATCACAGCAAGTCGGCGCAAGG
>MGXL01000074.1:5834-9544 GCA_001801365.1 Gammaproteobacteria bacterium RBG_16_57_12
GGCGCAGGGCATCCTGCGCGGTCTGCATTACCAGATTAAAAACCCGCAAGGCAAATTGGTCAGGGTGGTGTCCGGCGAAGTGTTCGATGTGGCCGTGGATTTGCGCAAGCATTCGTCAACCTTCGGGCAGTGGGTGGGCATGACGCTCTCGGCCGAGAACAAGCGCATGCTGTGGGTACCCCCGGGCTTTGCGCATGGGTTTTATGTCATTAGCGAGTCGGCCGAGTTTATCTACAAATGCACGGATTTCTATGCGCCGGAATATGAGCGCTCGCTACGCTGGGATGATCCTGACCTTGCCATTACCTGGCCGCTGATCGCTGGGCAACCGCCAGCGCTTTCGAGCAAGGATGCCGCGGCCGTCAGTTTCAGGAACGCGGAGTATTTTCCATGAAGGTGCTGATCACGGGCGCCAGAGGCCAGTTGGGTTTTGAGTTGCAGCGTACCGCCCCGGCAGGCCATGAGCTGCTGGCGTATGACACAGATGAGCTGGATATCACCCGTGCGAGTGCCGTACAACAAATAATTTCAACACGTCAACTCGATCTGATCATCAACGCGGCGGCCTATACCGCCGTGGACAAAGCCGAACAGGAAATGGATCTGGCCTATGCCGTGAACCGCGATGGCGCTTCAAACCTGGCCCAGGCCGCCTCGGACAATCATATCCGCCTGATCCATGTTTCCACGGATTTCATTTTTGATGGCAACCAGGCCCGGCCCTATCTTCCACAGGATAAAGCCCATCCATTAGGCGTTTATGGCGCAAGCAAATGGTCGGGCGAGCAGCGCGTCAGGGATATCTGTCCGGATCATGCGGTCATACTGCGCACGGCCTGGGTGTATTCCAAACATGGAAACAACTTTGTTAAAACCATGTTGCGCCTGATGGCTGAGCGGACGCAGCTCAAGGTGGTGGCTGATCAGGTCGGTACGCCGACCTGGGCAAAAGGATTGGCATACGCTATCTGGAAGATTGCTGAAAACAGGGATATGAAGGGTGTCTGGCATTGGACAGATGCCGGTGTGGCCAGCTGGTATGATTTCGCCGTGGCGATACAGGAAGAAGCGGTTACCCTGGGGCTGCTGGAAAAACAAATTGAAATATTGCCGATCAGGAGCGAAGAATATCCGACACCGGCGAAACGTCCCCATTACAGCGTGCTGGAGAAATCCGCCACGTGGCAGTGCCTGGGCATGGCCCCGGTGCATTGGCGTGCATCCTTGCGGCAGATGCTCAAAGAATTGAAGGATAACCGCCATGCCTAGACTTCTGGTGACCGGCGGCGCCGGTTTCATCGGCTCCAACTTCGTGCACTATTGGCTGCGCCGCCATCCGGACGACAGGCTGGTCGTGCTTGATGCGTTGACCTATGCGGGTAATCTGGCGAATCTCGAGCCGGTAAAACATAATCCACAGTACAGATTCGTGCACGGCAATATTTGCGATCAGGCCTTGGTTGAAAAACTTCTGGTTGAAGAGCAACTGGACACCTTGGTCCACTTTGCCGCCGAATCCCATGTCGACCGTTCGATCACGGGGCCGGATGCCTTCATTGAAACCAATATTGTCGGCACCCACAGCCTGCTGAAGGCGGCGAAAAATATCTGGCTGGATACCCGGCGCCAGGAGCATCGCTTTCATCATGTTTCCACCGACGAAGTCTATGGATCCTTAGGCCCCCATGATCCGGCATTTACCGAAGAAACACCCTATGCGCCAAATTCACCCTATGCCGCCAGCAAGGCCGCCTCGGACCATCTGGTGAGGGCCTATCACCATACCTATGGCCTTCAGGTCACCACCAGCAATTGCTCCAACAACTATGGCCCTTACCATTTTCCGGAGAAACTGATCCCGCTGGTGATTACCAACATCCTGCAGGGCAAGCCCATTCCCATCTACGGCGATGGACTGAATATCCGCGACTGGTTATATGTCGAGGATCATTGCCGTGGCATCGAGCTGGTGTTGCAACAGGGCAGGGTAGGTGAAACCTATAACATCGGCGGCAACAATGAATGGACCAATATCGATATCGTAAAACTCATCTGCGACATCATGGATGAACTGCGCCCGCGCAGTACCCGCTCCGCGGAGCTCATCACCTTCATCAAGGATCGCCCCGGCCACGACCGCCGCTATGCCATCGATGCTGAAAAAACGATGACTGAATTAGGCTATCAGCCGCTGGGATCATTCGAGACGGGCATCCGGAAAACGATCACCTGGTATCTGGAAAATGAGGCCTGGTGGAAGAGCATAATGGAAGGCAGTTATCTGGAGTGGATCGAGAAACAATACTCAATTTCTGATCCGACAGCCAAATAGTGCGCGTGTTCTCCCTCCCCCTGCGGGACGACTCCAAGGATGGATGAGGTACGAGTCCATGGAAGGACGAGATAGACGGCGCCTGGAACAAGCCGTCGAGGACGAAGTTCGGAGCCGGAGTCGAGAGGGCTGGGGTGAGGGCGCTCTGAAATGAATTCCGCGTTGTCATGTTATTAAGCAAGCGCCCCATCAACTCACTTCTTTACACACCTGAATATTCTGACTAAAATGGCGAGCCTGTTCAGATTCAGCTGTTGCTGGGCGATGACGCTTTCGTGGAGCGCCACAGGCAGACAGCAACCCCCGAGGCGTTACGGGAGGTTACAAAAGCCCGGAGGCAATCGGTCGCCTTGCCCCTGGAGGACTGTCGGCGGCGCCACCTGGGATGAGATGAGGCGATGGCACGGGCTTATCTCTCGCGGGCTTACACCATGGCACAGATCGGGCAGCATTTTGGGGCGCACTACAGGACGGTGAGCCGTGTGGTGCGGAAATTTAAGGGCGGAAAGGAGAAGGTGGAATGTTAGAATCGACCTTATCTGGAGGCGCGGGCACCCTGCCATGAGACTGACACCCCAGCAGATCGACATCATCCGACACGCGGCCGAGGAGGCCTTCGGTCCCGGCACGCAGATCGTGCTCTTCGGCTCGCGTGTGGATAACAACAGACGAGGCGGCGATATTGACCTGCTGGTGCAACCCGCAAATCCGGATCAGGCGCTCGCCCGCAAGATACGGTTTCTGGGCATCCTCGAGCGCCGGTTGGGTGAGCGCAAGATCGATGTGATCATCGAATCCCCCCGTGATACTCGCCCCATCGTACAGATTGCCCGTGCCACCGGTGTCAGGCTATGAATCACGCCGCGGAGATGTTCTCACTGCGACAGGCCGTTGCCACCTGTCGGACACATCGTCAGGCGCTGCAGGAGGCACTGGAGGATCTGTACCGACGGGCATTGGCCGCAACGGAACTGGAGAACCTGCCCAAAGAAGACCGGCGTCTGCTTGACCAATTTGCCTATCGCTATACGCGTCTACAGGATGACATGGGTAATCGGCTCATGGCTGCCGTGCTCCGTGCCTTGGGAGAAGAAATATCCGGCATGCCGATGCTGGATCGCCTTAACAGGCTGGAACAGCTTGGCTGGCTGCCTTCCGCTGATGAATGGGCAGACCTTCGTCGCATCCGCAACGAATTCACGCATGATTATCCAGAAACCATCGCGGAGAGGTTCGAGCGCCTGCAACTCGCGCTGGCTTCGGCCCGCCGACTGGTGGAAATCCTGGATGGAATTGACCAGAGAGTTCATCAGCGTTTCCCGGACATGGAAATGCATGGCCAGATGTAGGCCAATCTTCAGGCCGACTTTCCTATCTA
>MGXL01000074.1:9570-10060 GCA_001801365.1 Gammaproteobacteria bacterium RBG_16_57_12
TGCGGAAGCGGGAAGGGAGTGTCGGAACGTGAGAACTGAACATCCCGAGTCGACCCCCGAGTCCTGGACTTACAAGACACTCTGGGAGAGAAACTTATCCCCGAGTTTCTTAAACTCATGCAGGGAATGCCAGGAACCATGCTGGAAAATATGGACAGGCTCGAACGCCCTGGATTACTCGAGTCAGCCGATACATGGGCAGCACTGAGGAAACTTCGTAACCGCATGATACATGAATATGTAAAGGATCCACACGAACTGGCTTACGCGCTTAATGCAGCTCATGAACATGTACCAATGCTCATCACCACCTATTCGGCCATCAAAAACAGGGTTGCATCACGGTTTCCTGAACTGATCAGTCAGAAGTGATAATTTTCTCACCAGCCATTGCCCCATCATAAATCCTGCTTCTTAACTCACTTCTTTACACACCTGAATTTTCTGACTAAAATGGCGAACTTGTTCAGTTGATGAACAAGCAGAACAC
>MGXL01000075.1:0-15013 GCA_001801365.1 Gammaproteobacteria bacterium RBG_16_57_12
CGGTATTCGGGATGAATCATCTCCAGCGTGGCGGCACCGCTGCGCACCTCGCCGAAGCAGCGCACCCGGCTGCCGCGCGCCAGACGCTGCTGCTGTGCCGCATTGAAATGAAAAAACCGCAGGGTCAGCGCCCCGCTGCCGTCGGCGATGCGCGACAACAGCATGCGCCGCCGGCCGAACTTGATCTCGGTTAACAGCACCTCGCCCTCGATAGCCGCCTGCATGCCGGGACGCAGGCTGCCGATGGGCATGATACGGGTGCGGTCCTGATAGCGCAGCGGCAGGTGCAGGAGCACGTCCTGGATGGTATGAATACCGAGCCGTGTCAGACGTTGTGCCATACGCGGCCCGACGCCCTTGAGCGCGCTGACCGGCACCGCGTCCACTCCCGCCGTCATGGCAGACTAGCTGCGCAACTCCAGGATACCGTCAACCTCCACTGGCGCGCCCCTGGGCAGCGAGGCCACACCGACTGCGGCGCGGGCCGGATAAGGCTGGCGGAAGAATTCGCCCATCACCTGATTGACCAGCGGAAAATTACCCAGATCGGTGAGATACACATTGAGTTTGACGATATCATCGAGCGTCCCGCCGGCGGCTTCCACCACGGCCTGGATATTGCAAAACACCCGGCGGATCTGGGTGGCGATATCGCCCTGCACCAGCTCCATGGTGTCGGGCGCCAGGGGAATCTGCCCCGACAGGTACACGGTGTTGTTAACCCGCACGGCCTGGGAATAGGTGCCGATGGCCGCAGGCGCCTTGTCGCTGTGAATAGTTGTTCTGGTCATGTTTCCTTTTCCTTTTCATGGTGTCAATCGACTTCTCTGATGCATACCATTTCATGGTGTCAATCGATTTCTCTGATGCATACCATTTCAGCTTCTGACGCGGTTGATGCGTCCCACCTCGGGAATGGCGCGCAAGCGACGCAGGATATTCGCCAGGTGGATACGATTGCTCACGGTGATTACGAAGTTCATTGCTGAATAAATGCCGTCACGTTCCTGGATGGACACGTTTTCGATATTCGCCCCGTTATCGGAAAGACAGGCGGCGACGGTTGCCAGCACGCCACGGCGGTTGGCCACGTCCACGCGGATCTCCACCAGGAACTCGCCCTGCACATCATCATCCCATTGCACATCGATCCATTTTTCCGGCTTGTTGCGAAATTCGCTGACGTTCTTGCAATGTTCGTCGTGGATCACGATGCCGCGTCCGGCGCTGATAAAGCCCAGGATCGGATCACCGGGGATGGGGCGGCAACAGCGGGCAAAACTCACCACCATGCCTTCCGTGCCCTTGATCCACAGCGGTTTGGTGGCACCGGCCTCGAATTCTCGCGCCAGTACCGGCTCGACACCCATCAGACTACGCGCCACCAGCAATGGCATGCGCGCGCCCAGCCCGAGCGCCTCTAGCATTTGATCGAGGCTGGCATACTCCATTTCCTTAAGCATGCGCGCCACCGCCTCGGGGGGTATGGCGTCCAGACTGGATGAAAAGGCCAGCAGCGCCTTGTTCAGCATACGCCGGCCCAAGGCCGCCGCTTCATCCTTGCGCAGATTCTTGAGGGCATTGCGGATCGTCGCCCGCGCCTTGCCGGTCACGGCGAAATCCAGCCACACCGGATTGGGGTGTGCCCCGGGCGCGGTGATAACCTCCACCGTCTGGCCATTGAGCAGCGGGGTGCGCAGCGGCATCAGTTTGCGATCGATCTTGACCGCCACGCAGGTATTGCCGATCTGGCTGTGCACCGCATAGGCGAAATCCACCGCGGTGGCGCCTCGCGGCAATTCCAGGATCTGGCCCTTGGGCGTGAACACATACACCTCGTCGGGAAACAGATCGATCTTGACGTTTTCCAGAAACTCCAGGGAATTCCCGGCGTTCTGCTGCAATTCCAGCAGGCTGCGCAGCCACTCATGGGCGCGCTGCTGGGTATTGCTGGAGGTCTTGTCTTCCGTTTTGTAGAGCCAGTGCGCGGCAATCCCCGCCTCGGCCAGCCGATTCATCTCCTCGGTACGGATCTGGACCTCGATCGGCACGCCGTAAGGCCCGAACAGGACGGTATGCAGGGACTGATAGCCATTGGATTTGGGAATGGCGATGTAGTCTTTGAAACGGCCCGGCACGGGCTTGTACAGATTATGGATGGCGCCGAGCACGCGATAGCAGGTGTCCACCGTATCGACGACAATGCGGAAGGCATAGACATCCAGCACCTCGGCAAAAGGCAGCCGCTTGTCGCGCATCTTGCGGTACAGGCTGTACAGATGTTTTTCGCGGCCCAGGACGCGGCCGGGCAGTTTCTCCTGGCGCAAGCGTTCGCTGATCGCGGTATCGATGGTCTGAATGATTTCCTTGCGATTGCCCCGCGCCTTGAGCATAGCCTCGCGCAGCACCCGGTAACGCGCCGGGTAATAGGCCTGAAACCCCAGCTCTTCCAGCTCCAGTCGCAGGGTGTTCATGCCCAGGCGATGGGCGATGGGCACGTAGATCTCCAGGGTTTCCATGGCGATACGCCGGCATTTATCCGGCCGCATGACGCCCAGGGTGCGCATGTTATGCAGGCGGTCGGCGAGTTTGATGAGGATGACGCGGATATCGCGCACCATCGCCAGCATCATCTTGCGGAAATTGGCCGCCTGCGCCTCGGCGGCCGACTCGAACTTGACCTGGGTCAGCTTGCTCACACCATCGACCAGCTCGGCCACCTCTTCACCGAATTGCGCCGCGATGTGCTCCTTGGCAGTCGGCGTGTCCTCGATCACATCATGCAGGATCGCCGCCACGATGCTGCGCGAATCCATGCGCATGTCCGCCAGGATGCTGGCGACCTCCAGCGGGTGGGAGATATAGGGCTCACCCGACAGGCGATGCTGTCCCGCATGGGCCCTGGCACTGAATTCATAGGCCCGGTACACATCCGCGACCTGCGCCGGCTCAAGATAGGTGCTAAGCCTGTCGCACAGATCACTGATGCCCAGCACCGGGATCCCGGGAGTTGGTACTATGGCAGCGATAGCGACAATCCTTAAAACTCTTGCTGGAGTTCTTGTTCGCTGACGAATGATTCCTCGGCGTGCGCCTTGGCGCTCACGTCGTTGAGGACGGCTAGCGGGTTGAGCTTGCCGCTGGCGATTTCACGCAGGGCCACCACGGTGGGTTTGTCGTTTTCCCAGGGCACCAGGGGCTCCTTGCCCAGAGATAACTGCCGGGCGCGCTTGGAAGCGACGAGCACAAGATGAAAGCGGTTATCCACGTGTTCCAGGCAATCTTCAACGGTAATGCGGGCCATACTATTCCTCCGGGTATGTTTGCCGAAATGGCAGTGCGAAATTCTACTGAAATCAAATAATTAAGACAATAATTCCTTCAGGATCTGCGCAAGTTTGCGGGCCTGGGCACTGCGCCGCAGCCGGCGCGCCATGACGATGGCGCAAAACTGCTCCAGGGCCCTGTCGAAATCTTCGTTGAGAATGATGAAATCATACTCCCGATAATGACTCATCTCATTCACCGCATCCAGCATGCGCCGGGCGATGGTCTTTTCATCGTCCTGATTGCGGTCACGCAGGCGCTGCTCCAGAGCCTCTCGCGATGGCGGCAGAATAAAGATGCTCACACAGCTGTCCGGCAGCTTTTCCCGGATCTGACGTGCCCCCTGCCAGTCGATTTCCAGGATCACATCGCCACCTTGCGCCAGACGTTCCTGCACCCAGTCGCGGGAAGTGCCATAGTAATTATCGAACACCTGGGCATATTCCAGGAAGGCACCCTCGGCCAGCATCGCCTTGAAGCGGCCTGCATCGATAAAATGATAGTGCTCGCCGTCCTGTTCACCGGGACGCATGCGCCGTGTGGTATGGGAGATCGATACCTCGATGTCCGGCATGCGTCCTAGCAGGGTATTGACCAGGCTGGACTTGCCGGCCCCCGACGGCGCCGAGATGATGTACAGGGTGCCGCCGCTGTCCTCGCCATGAATTTTTTCCGCCATGTCTTTCCCTGCCGCTACTCGATGTTCTGAACCTGTTCGCGGGCCTGTTCGATGTAGACCTTGAGCCCGACCGCAGCCTGGGTCACCTCGGTATCAATGGACTTGGACGCGATGGTATTGGCCTCGCGGTTCAACTCCTGCATCAGGAAATCCAGCCGCCGGCCCTCCGCGCCACCCTGTTGCAGCACCCGCAGCACCTCATGGATGTGGGTCTCCAGGCGGTCCAGTTCTTCGGCGATATCCACCTTCTGGGCCACCAGCACCATTTCCTGTTCCAGGCGGTTTTCATCCAGTTGTTCCCTGAGCTCCGCCAGGCGCGATAACAGTCGCTCCCGGAACGCGGTGAGCATCTGTGGCATACGGGCGCGGATCTGAGCATGAGCTTCCAGCATGGACTGGCAGCGTTGTTCCAGCAGTTCGCGCAGGCGAGCACCTTCCCGTTCCCGGGTGGTGACCAGATCCTGCAGCGTCGTCTCCAGCAGATTCAGGGCCTGTTGATACACCACCTCCAGGTCCGGGGTTTCCGTTCGCAACACGCCCGGCCACTTGAGTATGTCCATGGCGCTGACGGGCGCCGAATTATACAGTATGGCATCGATTTCACGGCTGGCGTTGGACAGATGCCTGGCCATATCCATGTTCAGGGTCAGTTCGCCGCTGGCGCCAGCGCTGGACTGGTAACGCAGACTGCACTCCAGCTTGCCCCGCTGCAGATAACGACCGGCCAGCTCCCGTACCCTTGTCTCCAGCACCCGCAGCTCTTCGGGCATACGCAGCGAGACATCCAGGTAGCGATGATTGACCGAACGCAGTTCCCAGCTCATCAGGCCCCAGCCGCCCTGGGCCTCGCGACGCGCGAAGGCGGTCATGCTGCGGATCATGGTCACGTGGGCACCTTTGGGGATATAGGCATTAACCTGTTGAAATATTGAATATTATCCATCTGAACCGTGGCACATGTCACGATGTTTTATCTCTTTTGCCTGACAAGTTGATTAAAGAGTTACGGAGATATTACGACAAACTCTATATATTATGAGCGAGCTATCACCCTTTTTGGCCGGCGGTTGCCGCCTGGAGCATTATATTATTGAATCCTCTCTGGGAAGCGGGGGGTTCAGCTGCGTCTATCGGGCCTATGATAGCACGACCCACGAGAAGGTGGTGATCAAGGAATATTTCCCCAAGAAGCTGGCCAAACGACTGGAGAATGGCAGCATCCTCCCCAATAACGAGGCGGATGAAGAACTGTTCATGCAAGGCCGTAAGCTGTTTTTGCATGAAGCCACCACACTGGCCACGCTCAAGCATCCCAACATTGTCAATGTATTGAATTTCTTTGACGCCAACGACACGGTCTATCTGGTCATGGCCCATGAAGAGGGCGTCAACCTGCAATCCTATATCCGCACCCATGGCGGGAAGATGAGCGAGCGCTTTCTGCGCACCGTATTCCCGCCCCTGCTCGATGGCCTGCGCCTGATCCATTCCCGAGGTCTGCTGCACCTGGACATCAAGCCCGGCAATATCCACATCTGCCGCGGCGGCAGGCCGATCCTGCTGGATTTCGGCGCCGTGCATAAACGCCATCTCAGCCGCAAGCAGCAAACTCAGGTCGTCACGCCGGGATTCTCCCCGGTTGAACAGAACAATCCGGATGGATATATGGGACCCTGGACGGATGTCTATGCCATCGGCGCCTCCATGCGCGCCTGTATCGAGGGACACACCCCGCTGGCCGCGGAAGAGCGTGTCGAGAACGATGTCCTGCGCCCGGCGGCGCAGGCCTTCAAGCGCAAGTACTCCCCGAGCCTGCTGTGCGCCATCGACTGGGCCATGGAGCCGGACCCCTTGCTGCGGCCCCAGTCGGTGGATGATTTTCTGGCGGCCATGAACAAGGATGAAAATGGGGATGCGGGCAATCGATCATCCGAGTCACTGATGGAACGCCTCAGCAGCAATTTTCCCTGGATATAATCCAACATACCTTAAACGATCCGGACCGATATGAAATTTCTTACAGCAGCAACAACGCGGATAGGCACACGGCCGACCAACGAAGACCACTACACCATCGTCGGGGACCGGCATGCGTTGCTCATGATCGTCGCCGATGGAATGGGCGGCTCCTCGGGCGGTCAACTGGCCTCGCAAACCCTGGTCGATACCATCGCCCGCATTTTCAATGAGCAGCCCAGGCCGATCAACGATCCGGAGGCCTTTCTCGGTTATGCCATCATGCAGGCTCATGAAGCCGTGATCCGCAAAGGACTCAAGCACAACCCGCCGCTCAATCCCGGCACGACCTGCGTGGTCTGTCTGCTGCAAAATGGCCATGCCTGGTGGGCGCATGTGGGTGACAGCCGTCTGTATCTGTTCCGCTATGGCGAGCGGGTCTTCCGCACCAAGGATCACTCCTATGTCGAATACCTGTTAAAAAGCGGCGAGATCAGCAAACAGGAGGCGATCAACCATCCGAAGCGTAATCAGATCACCCGCTGCGTCGGTAATACTATCCGTCCCCTGGAGATAACTTACGGCAGTGAAATGGAGCTGTTGTCCGGTGACGTGCTGCTGCTGTGCACCGATGGTCTGTGGAGTGGTATGCCGGATAAACAGATCGGCAAGATGCTGCTGGCGGACACCCTCGACAATGCG
This sequence comes from Gammaproteobacteria bacterium RBG_16_57_12, assembly GCA_001801365.1. GTDB lineage: Bacteria > Pseudomonadota > Gammaproteobacteria > RBG-16-57-12 > RBG-16-57-12 > RBG-16-57-12. Next base: position 6,665 of record MGXL01000075.1, read on the forward strand.
CTCAGCGATATGGCCTCACAAGCCGAACAGAATAGCCCGTCGAGCTGTGACAATATCACGGCGGTGGCGGTGCGACTGCTGTCCAATGCCTCCCCCTATGAGGAGGCTGCCTCAGCTCACAAGAAAAACAGGGAGGACTCGGAAGCAGAGGCTGTTGTCGCCACTCCTGCCGCGCAAGCCCAGGAACTGGATGAGCTCGGCCAGGCCATCAACGACATCCAGAAAGCCTTCAGGGAATATGAAGACGAGCTGCTTGATAAACCGCGTCATGACATCGACACCAGCGCCAATCACAACATTCCCCGCTCGGCAAAAGAAAAACTCTGACCCTCACCGATCACGAAGTGATCCAGCACCCGCACATCGACCAAAGCGAGGGCATCCTGTAACCGTCGGGTCAGGTTTTTATCCGCCTGGCTGGGCTCGGCCACCCCCGAAGGGTGATTGTGGGCAAAGATAATCGCCGCCGCATTATGGGCCATGGCGCGGCGCACCACTTCACGTGGATGCACCGCCGCCCCATCGATAGTACCGTAAAACAACTCTTCAAAACCGATCACCTGATGGCGGTTATCCAGAAACAGGCAGGCAAACACCTCCTGAGGATAACTGCGCAGCCGGGCCGTCAGATAATTGCGGGTGGCGTCGGGGCTGGATAATGCCTCACCCCTGGTCAACACTTCATAAAGATGCCGGCGGCTCATTTCCAACACCGCCTGCAGTTGTACATACTTGGCCTCACCCAGGCCGGCCGCCTGACAGAATGAAGGCTTATCCGCCTCCAGCAGACGGCGCAGACTGCCGAAGCTGTTCAGCAATTCACGGGCCAGATCCACCGCAGTTTTACCGCGCACGCCGGTGCGCAGGAAAATGGCGAGCAATTCCGCATCGGAGAGCGCCTCGGGGCCGCGCTGTAATAATTTTTCACGGGGACGTTCATGTTCAGGCCAGTCGGTAATCGCCATCATAACCTCCATTTACAATCACCATATAAAGTCCACTATGCTTACCAGACATAGCGCCATAAATCTTGCCGCACATCTTTCAAACCGGGCTGGGCCGCGCTCACGATCCTCACATACTATCGTGTATACTCTGGTCGCCACGATCTCTGCCGCTATGTATAATTAGCCAATAGTCCCCTACATTCAAGTGGTTATCGCTAACATATGTTGGCAGAATCAGATTTTAGAGGTACAGTTATACCGCGCTGATAATTGAGCCGGGATCAACACCATGGCCGGTATACTATAGTTGGTCAAGATCGATATGTTATCCCCAACTGAAGATAAATAATAAAAAGGATGCTCATGCCTCACATTCGATCAAAAAATGTTATCGATCTGGCACAGCTCAAAATTTCCTGTCAACACTGTGGTGCACGTCAGCTATGTTTCCCGTACGGCCTGGACGAATCCGAAGTAGATTGCCTGGATATTATCGTTAAACAGAACCGGCCGCTCAACCGCGGTGAACATTTGTTCCGTACCGAAGACCACTTCTCGTGTATCTATGTGGTCCGTTCCGGTGCCGTCAAATCTTATGTAACTACTGAGAGCGGCGAAGAACAGGTTACCGGGTTTCATTTATCCGGAGAGCTGCTCGGCCTCGACGGGATTTATAGGGAATATCATGCCTGCAGCGCCATCGCCCTGGATACCACCACCGTCTGCAAACTGCCGATGGATCTCCTTGAAGAACTGGCGCGCAGGGTCCCCCCATTACAACACCATCTGTTATGCCTGATGAGCAAGGAAATTCACCGGGATGAGGAGATCATGCAGCTGCTGAGCAAGAAACTGGCCGATGAACGGCTTGCCTCGCTGTTGTGTGATCTGGCCGATCGTTTCGTCGCACGCGGTTATGCCGCCACTGAATATCAATTGCCCATGTCGCGTACCGATATTGCCAATTATCTGGGATTGGCCCTTGAGACCGTCAGCCGTCTGTTCAGCCGGTTCCAGGATGAAGGCCTGCTGAGCATCGATAAAAAAATGATCACCATCCATGATCTTGCCCGCCTGCAGAAACTTGCCGGGATGGCGTCACAATCCGATAATACGATGTCCCTCCATGAAAAACCCCCGCTCAGAGCCCAAGACTGATCAGCGCCAGATACAATGGCTAATTACCCCGCCGGGGATCAATTTTTCATGGCATAGCAAAAAACGGGGTTTACCGGTAAATCTGGTATGCAGTATATTCAGGGTAGACAAACTGGAATTGTGGGAGCGAGCATAGCTCGCGATAATGCCGCTGGACTGCGGGATATTCGCGAGCGCGCCCACTCCCACAGAACGACCTGTCAATAACCGGCCAATAACCATCCTGGTATGCCAATGAACCACTTGCATCAAAAACACATTCTGCTCGGTATCACCGGTAGTATCGCCGCCTACAAGAGCGCCGATCTGGTGCGTCGCCTGCGTGAGGCCGGCGCCGAGGTGCGGGTGGTAATGACACGCTCCGCCACCGGGTTTGTCACCCCGCTGACCTTCCAGGCCCTGAGCGGCAATCCCGTGCATACCGACCTGCTCGATGCCACGGCCGAGGCCGCCATGGGCCACATCGAACTGGCCCGCTGGGCGGATATCCTCCTGATCGCGCCCGCCAGCGCCAACTTTATCGCGCGCCTGACCAATGGCATGGCGGACGATTTGTTGAGCGCCATCTGCCTGGCAACGACCGCGCCGGTCGCCCTCGCCCCGGCCATGAACCAGCAAATGTGGCAACACCCGGCCACCCGGGAAAACATACTGACCCTGCAACAGCGCCAGGTGAAACTGTTCGGGCCTGCGGCAGGAAGTCAGGCCTGCGGCGAAACCGGACCGGGGCGCATGCTCGAACCCGAGGAATTGCTGACACTGACCAGCGAATTCTTTTCCAGCGGATTATTGGCGGGACGTCATGTGATGGTCACCGCCGGGCCGACCCTGGAAGATATCGACCCGGTACGCTTTATCGGCAATCGCAGCTCGGGCAGGATGGGCTTCGCCATCGCGGCGGCAGCCCAGGAGGCCGGCGCGCGCGTCACCCTGATCAGCGGCCCGGTGCATCTGCCCACGCCGCGTGGCATACGACGCCTTGATGTGCGCAGCGCCCATGACATGCATGAGGCCGTGATCAATCATCTTGAGGGCGTGGATATCTTCATTGCCACCGCCGCCGTAGCCGACTATCGTCCCTACACCCTGGCGCCTGAAAAAATCAAAAAACAGCACGATACCCTCCACCTCGACCTGATCCGCAATCCCGACATCCTGCGTGCCGTGGCAACCATGCCCGGCGGCCCCTACACCGTCGGCTTCGCGGCCGAGACCCATAACCTGGCGCAATACGCCAAAGAGAAACTGGCGGAAAAGAAACTGGACATGATTTGCGCCAACGTGGTGGGCGGGGAACAGGGCGGCTTTGAGAGTGAACAGAATGCGCTGCATCTGTTCTGGAAAGATGGCGACCGGCTATTGCCCCTGACCGACAAACCCCGCCTGGCGCGTCAGTTGATTGAAATCATCGCGGCGCAATACATGAAAACAGTGCCGCCCACCCGGGTGAAAATTACTTAGCAGGCTGTTAGCCCGTCAGGCGCGCATAGAGTATTGGCAACTGCTGCGGCAAGTCGGTCGGGGTGCGGATCACGACATAGGATCCCTGCCCGAACAGGTGCGGCAGATAATCGCCGGCCTGTTTGTCGATAGTCACGCAAAACGGGATGATGCCCTGCTGCCGGGCCTCGATGATGGCGCGACGCGTATCTTCGGCGCCATAACGGCCTTCATATATATCCAGATCATTGGGCTTGCCGTCGGTAAGCAATAACAGGACCTGCTTCGTCGCCGGCTGCGCGGCCAGCAGGCGGGTGGCCTGACGTACCGCCGCGCCCATGCGCGTATAGTAGCCGGGCTTGATGGCCTGGATGCGTCCCCGCACCCAGGCGCCATAGTCTTCATCGAAGGATTTGAGGGTATGAAACCGCACGTGCTCGCGGTTGCGCGATGAAAAACCGTGCATGGCAAAACGATCGCCGCTCACCGCCAGGGCCTCGGCAAACAGGTAAAGGCCATCACGAATCACATCGATGACCCGGGCATGGTCATTCACCGAGGCATCGGTGGAAAGCGACAGATCCGCCAACAGCAGGCAGGCGAGATCGCGCGTGTTCACCCGCAAATCGCGATACAATCCCTCCGCAGGCGGCCTGCCGCCATGCCAGCGCTCCGCCGCCTGCAGCACATAGGCGTCCAGATCGATGTCACAACCACTGGTCATGCCCGGCACCCAGCGGCGGGTTTGTGTCAGCACCTCGAATTGCCGGCACAAGCGCCGCGCGGGAAGCCGCAGATGTTCCGGCAAGGCCTGTTCAACACAGTCGCGCGCCACCATCGGTATGATCCGGCAGTGATCCGGGCGCATGATCTGTTTGCGGTAATCCCATTCCGGCAGGGTTATCCCCTCGCCGACCGGCAGGTCGTCGTATCCGGCGGCGGGCAGGTCCAGATCAAAGCGTATCCGGCTGGCCACGGGTTGCTGATCGCGGGCGATACTCAGCTTGTCCATGTCGTTGGCGGCGGATTCGGCCTGGTCATTGGCATCGTCATCCGTGCCGCGATCCACCTTGCTATATTCCGCCCAGCTGAAAATGTTTTCCCAGCGTATCGCCAGCAGGCCTTCGCCTTTGGGCATCTCGGTACGCTCCGCCCGATGCCGGCGCGGTTGTTGGCATTCCTCGCCTGCGCCGCCCCCTTCTCCTCCATGCCCGGGCGCCACATCCTGCGCAGCCCCATCAGGCGAGACGCTGGGCGCCGTGGGATGCAGCCACAGATAAACCGGTTGCGCGGGCCGTCTGGCCGGGGGGCAATGCATGACACTGCCCGGCTGCGCCAGGGCGGACTGTATCGCCCGCTCCTGCGCCGCCTCATCGGCGGGCAGTGTGCCAGGGTCCGGCCGCAGGGCGAGTTGCGCCGCGGCAAGACGCCGATAGCGCGAACGCAGGCCCGGATGGTTTTGTAACAGATCAACAATCAGTCTTTGATTGTGCGCAAACCAGGGCAGGGCGCTGTCGCCCTGATCGGCAGCCGCCAGGGCGGCCAGCCATAAATAGAGGTCGCGATTCAACGATCTTTGCGGAAATAATCCGACACTGGCCGGCAGGTACAGCCTGGCATTGTCACGCCAGGCCAGTTCCACACGTTCCTGGCTATGCGCAAGACGTTGCAGCCATGGGCGCCGGGCACTGTGCGCGGTGGCGGAAGCCGCGCTCACCTGCAGACCGCCGTCTCCCCCCAGGGCGCGGAACAGGATGCCTGCGCTGTCGCGCATCTCCTCCAGGGTCACGGCGGCATCACGGTATTCAGTACCTGCCATGCCGCTGATCAACCTGTGCCAGTATTTCCCGATCCATTCTTCCATTACGCCCGGTCTCCACTGCCGATTTTCGGCTTATGCCCCAATTCACGGTCCGAAACATCCAGGGCCTGTTCATCCGCCACCCAGTACAGCAGACTTTGCCGGCCCTGGCGGCCCTGCACCTGCTCGCAGGCCTCGATACATTGAGCACATTGGGTGCAGGCAAGAATACTGCGTTTGATGGCGCGCGGCTTGAGGCGCATCGGACAGGCATTGTCGCAGGCATGATGGCAGGATACGCATTCATCGACCCGCTCACGCGCGAAACCCACCACCAGGGCGCGCTTGTTGGCCATCCATACCAGGCTCTGAAACAGGCCGACCGCGCAGCCGAAGCGGCAGAACAGATGACGGGCCAGCAAAAACTCCAGGGAGAAAAACAGCGTTGCCGCCGCCAGAAACAAACCCTGGCCACGCGGCAGGGTGAAATGCGCCAGATGGTGATATATGTCCCAGGGCGGCAGCAGATAACTCAGCAAGGACACTGCCCAGAGGAAGGCCAGGGCGGGTATGGCTATCATCAGCCCCCACCAATAATGGCGATTGACCGTCTGCGGCGTACCATCCACGCGTTCGGCGGGCAAGGGCCGGGCGTCCCAGAGCGTCGGTTTGCCGCTGGCGCGCCGCATCAGGCCATTGAGCATTTCCACCACCGAGAAATGTGGACATAACCAGCCGCAATACAGACGCCCATAACGCCACGATATCCAGATGCCGGTCCCGACCAGCAACATAATTGGCACAAGCCCACGAAGAAGCATATGCATTGCGGCCTGCGCGGCATCGACCTCGCCGGCAAGAAACAGATCCAGCCCCAGGGTCCAGGTGTGCCCGAATACAATCAAATACCCCAGGTTCAGGTCAAAGCGGAATAAATCCAGCGGCGGGGCCAGCACGAACAGGGCGAAGAAGGCGGATCGGGTCCAGAGACGGCTGTGTTGCAGGGTCATAGTGCTGATAATAATTGTCCGGCATTGAAATATATAGTCCTATTCGAGGCCGGCTCGCAGCAACTTTGCGCGACTCAGGTTTTCCGAAATACCGCTACGATCGCCTAAGTTCGACAGGCTCCCAGCGTGCTATCCTCTGGTCAAGCTCTACAGAGGCTCCTTGATGGCGACAGACACGATGTTAACTATAAACGGCACCCTGGGTGAAGGCGGTGGCCAGATCCTGCGTTCTGCCCTGGCCCTGTCGCTCTGCCTGGGAAGGCCGTTTCGCATTTCCAACATCCGCGCCACCAGAAGCAGGCCCGGCCTGATGCCGCAACATCTTGTCGCCGTCACAGCGGCCGCGGCCGTTGGCGATGCCGAGGTGCGGGGTGCAACACCAGGCTCACGCGAGCTGGAGTTTGTTCCGCGAACCATCAAGCCGGGGGAGTATCGCTTTGACATCGGCACCGCCGGCAGCACCACCCTGGTGTTGCAGACGATCTTGCCGGCGCTGCTGACCGCGGCGGCGCCTTCACATATCCGCTTACAGGGCGGTACCCACAACCCCCTCGCCCCGTCCCTTGATTTTTTCCAGCACGCCTTCGTGCCGCTCATCAATCGTATGGGGCCGCGCATACAAACCCGTCAGGAACGCCCCGGCTTCTATCCTGTGGGTGGCGGAATCGTCGAGGTATTGATTGAACCGATTTCTTCTTTACAACCGTTGTCCCTGCTGGAACGCGGTGAAATCGTGTCCCGGCGCGCCTGGGCCATGGTGTCCCGTCTGCCTGAGCACATCGCGCGGCGCGAGCTGGAAGTGATTGAGCAGCAACTTGGCCTGCCCACCAGCGCTCTAGAGCTACGTCAGGTCGAGGCCAAGGGGCCTGGCAATGCGCTAACGGTACTGATCGAAAGCGAACACGTGACCGAGGTCTTTGCCGGCATCGGTGAACGCGGCGTCCCGGCCGAAACAGTCGCACAAGGCGTAGTCGCAGAAGTACAGCGTTACCTTGCCGCCGGGGTGCCTGTGGGTGAACACCTGGCCGATCAACTGCTGCTGCCGCTGGCCCTGGCCGGCGGCGGCAGCTTTATCACCCTGCGCCCCAGTCGACACACCAACACGAACATGGAGGTTATAAAACACTTTACCGGCTTACAGTTTGCCTGCGAGGAGCTTGGCGAAGACCGCTGGCGCATCAGTTGCTGATTGCCCCGCCCACCGACACAGCCTATTTCTGCTCAGGACTACGAAGCTCCTGCAGAGGATCGTCCCAGTCGCTGGGCGTGGTGTCCGTTATCTCGGTACCGTAATCATCCACCTCACCGACGTCGGCGGCCCCGGACCAGTTCTCGGGCTCTTCGCTGAGAGCGATATCCATCTCATACCAATCTTTGAGGTCGATCTCTTCCACATTCCCGTCAAAGTGCTGGATCTCAACGATACCATTATCCTCATCCACTGCGACGACATAGAATCTCTGGCCCTTGTCCTCGTGGTAGTACCAATTATCAACAATGGGATCAATCTCGGTAGGCATGGCGTGAACCTCCATAGTCAAGATAAGCAGTATAGATACGATCATTATGGACCAGGAATCGAAAAAGGAAATCAAATGCCCGGTCGGGAATTGCATCAGATCCGGATCACATGGTGCCTTTCAACAGCGTGCGCAGCTGACGCAACGGTTTTGTATTCAACACATCCTTCTTTTCCAGCCAGCCGCGGCGTGCCTGGCCAACGCCGTGGGCGAGGTTGTCAAAATCACGCGTGGAATGGGCATCGGAATTGATGCACAGCAGCACGCCTTCCTCCTTGGCCATCTGGCAATAGGTGTCGATCAGATCGAGCCGGTCGGGCTGGGCATTGATCTCTAGAAAACAGCCGCGCCGGCGCGCCTGACGAATGATGCGCGGCATATCCACATCGTAAGGCTCGCGCTCCTGCAGCAGCCGGCCGCTGGGATGGGCGAGCATGTTGAAGTGCAGCTGTTCCATGGCCTTGAGTATGCGC
>MGXL01000075.1:15045-18799 GCA_001801365.1 Gammaproteobacteria bacterium RBG_16_57_12
GCGCCGATGACCAGGTCGAGTTTTTCCAGCACACGATCGGGCAGATCGAGACGGCCGTCTTCGAGGATATCCACCTCGATGCCTTTGAGCAGGGTGATGCCGCTTAACTCATCATTGAGGCGGTCGATTTCATCGATCTGCGCCAACAGCCGCTTTTCATCCAGTCCGTGGGCCACGGTGAGCCGGCGCGAATGTTCGGTGATCGCCAGATAAGACCAGCCGCGCGCCTTGGCGGCCTCTGCCATCTCCCTGATGGTGTTGTGCCCGTCAGTCGCCCTGGTATGGACGTGGAGATCGCCCTTGAGGTCGGCAAGCTCCACCAGTTTGGGCAGTGTGCCGGCTTCCGCCGCCTCGATCTCGCCGCGATTTTCGCGCAGCTCCGGTGGAATCCACGGCAGTCCAACGGCCTCAAACACCGATGCCTCGGTCTCTCCGGCAACCTGGGCGTCATTTTTGTAGACGCCATATTCGTTGATTTTAAGACCACGCTGTTGGGCGCGGCGGCGGATGGCGATGTTATGCGACTTGGAGCCGGTAAAATAGTGCAGTGCCGCGCCATAACTGGCTTGCGGCACGACGCGCACATCCACCTGCAGGCTGCTGCGCAGGATCACGGTGGCGCGGGTCCGCCCTTTGGCAAGCACTTCGATAATCTCGTCATAGGCGACAAAATGATCCATCACCGGCGCGCTGTGCGCTGCGCTGACCAGGATATCCAGGTCGCCGACCGTCTCCTTGCAGCGCCGGTAACTGCCCGCCACGGTTACCTGTTTGACGCCGCCGGCCTGTTGCAGATATTCAACCAGTGCTTGGGCATATTGAGCCGCCCGCGCCCGTTTGATGCGCGTGGTTTGTTGGGCATGGGTCGCCATGGTCTCGAGAATGCGGGCTGCGGTTTTTTCACCGAAGCCGGCCAACTGGCGCAGGCGTCCATCGCGGGCGGCGCGAAACAGTTGTTCCGGAGTATGGATGTCGAGTTCATGATAGAGGGCATGGACGCGCTTGGGCCCCAGCCCGGGGATCTTCAATAACTCCGTCAGCCCGGGGGCTGAGGCCTGGCGCAGTTTTTCCAGCGCCAGACAACGGCCGCTCTCGACAATCTCCTCGATCTTGGCTGCCAGGTCCTTGCCGATCCCCGGTAACTCGGTTAAATCCGCTCCCCGCTCCAGCAGCGTCCTGGCCTCTTCCCCCAAACCCTGCAAGGTACGCGAGGCATTACGGTAGGCGCGGATGCGAAACGGGTTGGCTTCCTCTATGTCCAGCAGGTCGGCGATCTCATCGAATATCGCGGCGATGTCGCCATTGTGGATCGGCATATTCAACCCTCCCCGCCCCAATGCAGCACCAGGCGATCGTCCTCCTCGATCGTTACGCGCGTGCCGAGTGGTTTCCCTTCCCGGTTGAGCACCTCCGCCAGCCATTGCGCCTCCTTGCGTGAAACCCGGTTGACCCGCAAGTTCTTGAGCCGCGTCGGCGTCATCTTGAAGCCCAGCAGATGGCCGCTGGCCGGATCCAGGGAAGGAAAGTACATCAGTCCCAGATCGTCGCGGTATTCTTCGTTGCCATGGATGCCTTCGTAGTCGGTCAGAAAATCACCGCAGCCATAGAGGATGAGGCGGTCTTTATACACCTCGATGCCCTTGACGTGGTGCGAGGAGTGACCGTGAACCAGGTCAACGCCGGCGGCGTCGATCAAGGCATGGGCAAATTCACGCTGATCGCGCGGGATGTTGTAATCCCAGTTTCCACCCCAGTGGATCGAGGCGACAACGATATCTCCGCCCCGCTTGATGCGCTTCACCTGTTCAGCAATGCGGCGCACGGTGGTATCGGACAGGTCGGGCAACAGATTGACGCCCGGGCGGCCGGTGGTCGCGCCCCAGTCCCGGCTGATGCCGCTCGTCTCTGATCCAAACGAGAACACCACCACACTCCCCTTGCCTGGCACACCCATGACCGCCGGGGCCTGAGCCTCGTCCAGTGTTCTACCCGCGCCTGCATACATGATACCGGCCCTGGCCAGTGTGACCAGCGTCTCTTCCAGCCCGGCCGGGCCCCAGTCCAGCACATGGTTGTTGGCAAGCACGCAGCAATCGATAGCCGCTGCCGTGAGGCATGGGCTATTCGCCGGATGCATGCGGTAGTTGATGCCCTTTGGCCAGTATTCGTTACTGATGGTGACGGCTGTTTCCAGATTGATGATGCGCACATCGGGTGCCACCCGTTGCAGCTCCGCCAGGGCATCACCCCAGATGTAGGTAAAGTCGACCGGTTTGGCGATAGGGCCATTCAGCCGCTCGGCCAGCTCGACGTACTCGCGGGCATCGCGGACGTACATTTCATAGAGCCGCGGGTCAGATGGGTGCGGGAGGATCTGGTCGATGCCGCGGCCGGTCATCACGTCGCCACATAAAAATAGAGTCATAGATTGCTTATTCATGACATCGCCGCCTTGCCGTGCCTGCAACAGCCGCTGTGGCGGCAGCATCGACCCCCATGCGGCAAGACCCAATAGGCGCAACAAGCGTCTTCTGTCCAGCCGCAGACCTTGCCGCTGTTGCCCCTTGTTCTGTTCGTCAGGCATTGGCCTAATCAGGGCAAAAGCACACGGTCACGCCCCAGTCCGGGTGTTGCACACGGGCATGCTCCAGACACGCCTGCCGCGCCTCGGCAATCGTGTCGGCGTAGTAATGCCCGTGACACACACGGCAGCGGCAAAACTTGGGCGCCTTTTTCACCGAGTGCTGTGGTGGTATCTGCTTGTCGTTCATCTTTCTATTTGCGCTGATAGGTGCCCATCAGCTGGGCACTGGCGATCACATGGCCGTGCATGGCCGTCTCCAACTTTGCCTTGTTTGGCGATTTGAGATCGGGCAACACGGTATCAAGCGCATACAATTTATAGAAATAACGGTGCCGCCCAACCGGCGGGCAGGGTCCGCCATAACCCGTGCGTTTCCAGTCATTCAGTCCCGCCAGGGTACCTCGCGGCAGGTCATGAGGGGCGATGCCCTCGGCCAGGCCAGTCGAGGAAGGCGGCAGGTTGTATAACACCCAGTGCACCCAGGTCATGCGCGGCGCGGCTGGGTCCGGTGCATCCGGATCATCCACGATCAAGACCAGACTCTTTGTCCCCGCCGGCATCCCGCTCCATGCCAGGGCCGGGGACGCATCAGCGCCATCACAGGTGTGTCGTTTGGGAATCTCGCCATTGTTGGTGAATGCGGCTGAAGAGAGTATCAGCGCCAAAATAACCTCCTTCATAAAGTTATCCCTTTGATAATATGCAGCGATGTCTTGTTGTTGTGCGAATTGAAACCTGCGCACCGTCGATCAGGGGCTCGCTTAGACGGCATGCACGGTCATTCCTTGTGATGCCCCTCTATCAGCATAGTCCAAGGATCCTCCAGTGCCAGCCGCCTGCTTGGTTGATTGCGATGTCGAATCATCCCGGCCCCGATTCGGCAGGATATGTCGAGAAGTTTTTACCGCTACGATCGCCTGAGCCCGACAAGCTCCTAGGACAAACAGATACCCGCATCGAACAGGGTTAGCTCCCAGCGTCCACGCGTTTCATCCTGGCGCAGGATATAGGTTCCACCATCATTGCCCTTCAGTTTGAAATAGCGGTAATCCGGCCCCTGCCACTGATCGATAATATCCTCCACCTCGATCACGCGCTGCCCAAAGCTGAAGCGTTGCGGTTGCTGATCACCACGGTAACCGGCATGACATTCAACCTGAACTTCTATTT
>MGXL01000075.1:18807-19142 GCA_001801365.1 Gammaproteobacteria bacterium RBG_16_57_12
ATGGGTCTCTCCTGTTCGATACTGATCAGATGTTGTTAATCTGGTATGACAGCAGGCTGTTAATGACATCAAGACCAGCACTCCACGATAGCGGAAACTGGGCTACAATCAAATAATTTCAATAACTCGGTACGCCATGATTCCAATCCAGGACATCTTGAACCGCATTCGCTGGGATCAGGAGTTCGCCAGGGGCGAATTCGTGATCGGTTACTATGACCGCACAGAAGATCGCATCATCATGGCGCCCTTTCGGGAAATCCATTTCGACCCACACGATCATTTCGCCTTTCAAGTGCAGGATGCCGGGAATGAAATCCACACGGTTCCGTTTC
>MGXL01000076.1 GCA_001801365.1 Gammaproteobacteria bacterium RBG_16_57_12
GCAAAAACTATGGAGCCCACACCCGGATTTGAACCGGGGACCTCTTCCTTACCAAGGAAGTGCTCTACCCCTGAGCTATGTGGGCTGCGACACCACAAAACTACGCGCCCAGTAATACCAATCTGGAGCGGGTGATGGGAATCGAACCCACGTCATCAGCTTGGAAGGCTGAGGTTCTACCGCTGAACTACACCCGCGTAACAAGCCGGTTTAGCACTTCCGCCCCCAACTCATCGCAAAATCATGGTGGAGGGGGGTGGATTCGAACCACCGAAGGCGGAGCCAGCAGATTTACAGTCTGCCCCCTTTGGCCACTCGGGTACCCCTCCCCGAACATAAGCGGCGTATTTTGAGCGAGAAGCGTGCCCATGTCAACCATCAAACGGGGGCAAAAATACATCGGAGGCAGCGTTTTGTGTCACTGTCCCATACCTTAATGCCGTACTGCGATATCGCCAATATGGCAGATTGCGGTTATTCTATTAGATATGTTCGCCCCGCGAAATCCTATAGGAAGACCAGGCCATGGCCACGATCCGCAAAGACGATTTTATTGATAGCATCGCCGACGCCTTCCAGTATATCTCCTATTATCACCCTGCCGATTTTATCCAGGCCCTGCATGAGGCCTATCTCAAGGAGGACTCTCCTGCGGCCCGCGACGCCATCGCGCAACTCCTGATCAATTCGCGTCTGTCCGCCCAGGGGCACCGGCCCATCTGCCAGGACACCGGCATCGCCGTGGTATTCCTTAAAATAGGAATGGATGTGCACTGGGATAGCGATCTTTCGGTAAATGATATGGTTGATGAGGGTGTGCGGCGTGCCTATCACCATATCGGCAATCCCCTGCGGGCTTCGGTGGTGGCCGACCCGGCCGGCAAGCGCCGCAACACCTGCGACAATACGCCGGCGGTCGTTCATGTGGAAATGGTTACCGGCAACCAAGTCGAGGTAATTGCCGCCGCCAAGGGGGGCGGCTCAGAAAACAAGGCCAGGTTTGTGGTGATCAATCCCAGCGATGATCCGGTGGACTGGATACTGAAGACGATCCCCACCCTGGGGGCGGGCTGGTGCCCGCCGGGCATTCTGGGCGTGGGCATCGGCGGTACGCCGGAAAAGGCCATGCTGCTGGCCAAGCAAAGCCTGATGGAACCGATCAATATCCAGGCGCTCAGGCAGCGGGGCGCGCGCAGCCGCGCCGAGGAGCTGCGCCTGGAGCTCTATGAAAAGATCAATCAATTGGGGATCGGCGCACAGGGGCTGGGGGGGCTGACCACGGTGCTGGACGTCAAGGTGCTGGACTATCCGACCCATGCGGCCTCACTGCCGGTCGCCATCATCCCCAATTGCGCCGCCACCCGTCATATCCATTTCACCCTCGATGGCAGCGGTCCCGCCGAACTGACCCCGCCCCGCCTGACGGACTGGCCGGAAATTACCTGGGAAGCCGGCAAGACCGCGCGGCGTGTCGATCTGGATAAACTCAGGCGCGAGGATCTCACCGAGTGGCGGCCCGGCGAAACCCTGCTGCTGTCCGGCCACCTGCTCACCGGTCGCGACGCCGCCCACAAGCGTATCGCCGACCTGCTCGGTCGTGGCGAAGCCTTACCAGCGGGCGTGGACTTTCATAATCGGTTCATTTATTACGTCGGCCCGGTGGATGCGGTGGGCAGCGAGGTCGTCGGCCCCGCCGGCCCCACCACCGCCACGCGCATGGATAAATTCACCGAGCTGATGCTGTCCAGAACCGGGCTGATCGGCATGATCGGCAAGGCCGAACGCGGTCCACAGGCCCTTGATGCCATCAAACGGCATCGAGCGGTCTATCTCATCGCCACCGGCGGGGCGGCCTATCTGATCTCCAGGGCCATCCGCTCGGCCAGGGTCATTGCCTTTGCAGATCTGGGCATGGAGGCCATTTATGAATTCGAGGTGGCCGATATGCCGGTCACGGTGGCGGTGGACGTGAACGGCATCTCCATCCACAACACCGGGCCGGTGGAATGGCGCATGAAAATCGGGAAGATTCCGCTGGCCTGGAAGTGAGTGTTTTTCACTCCCTTTGTGCTCTTGCCTTCAGGATAAAATATTCGCCTTCTATCCAGCCATCGCGCTCCTTGCGCAGATTAACCCTCTGGCACAGCGTTATCTCAAACCCGTATTGATTGGCCAGTTGCTCGATATAGGACGTCGCATGGGCATAGCGGCCGGTGGAGCGCAGTTCAAATCCTGTGCCGTTCGATTTCTCGGTTGAGAAGGTCAGCCAGGCGCCGGGCATGGCGGCCTTGCCGATCTTGTCAAATATACCCTCCAGCGCCCCGATATAAACGAAGACATCCGCGGCAATGAATAAATCAAATTTCTGGTTTGTCTTGCCCAGATATTCACCGATGCCGGTGACCAGCAATTGATCATAGATTTTCTTCCTGTCGGCCTCGGCAATCATTTGCGAAGACAGATCAATACCGATCAGATGTTTTGCTGCATCCCGAAAATACGTGCCCGCCAGGCCGGTACCGCACCCCATATCGAGCACGTTGGTGAATTTGATATCCTCTGGAAACGCCTCGCGCAATAATCGCGGAATCTGATAGTGCAGCTCATTGACCAGATGAGTTTCAAAATTAGGCGCGAACCGGTCGAACAGCTCCTCCACATAGCCGGACGGCGCGCTGGCGACCACCTCTCCCTTGAGCGCGCTGAGCATGTAGGCGGCGGATTCCGCCCTTTGTCTGCCGCCAAATTCGATCGCTCTGCGGTAACAGGTCTCCGCCTCGGCCGTTTGCCCATGATATTTGTGCACCTCCGCCAGACCAAAATAGGCATCGGCGAAATCCGGCTTGAAGGAAATGGCCAGACGGTAATGGTGCTCCGCCTCATCGATCCGGTTTTGTTTGTACAGGATATTGGCGAGATTGCAATGAGGCTCGGCAATCTGTGAATCAAGGGCTATGGCCTGATGGTAATAGGCAACGGCCGTATCAAGATCACCCCTGAGACGGAATATATTTCCCAGGTTCGTTTTCACCCAGGGGGAGTTTGGATTGATACGCTCAGCCCTGGCCAGATGCTCCATGGCCTTGGGCAGGTTTTGTTGTTCGGCATAGAGCGTGCCCAGCAAATAATTCGCATCCAGATGATCGGGGTTATCGCGCAGCAGGCGCTGATAAAGTTCCTTCGCCTCGGCGTATTTCCCTGCCTGGTGTTTGCTGAGCGCTTTTTTAAGCCGTTTATCCATGGTCGCCGGAGCCATACGACTACAGGATCAATGCTTCTCGCTGCCATGCGCGAGATACAGGGACAGGCCAATCAGGGCAATACCGCCACCGAGCAGCAGGATGTCCAGCGGCGTCTGGTAATGAATACGGATGGCGAATTCAAAGAACTTCACGATCAGGATCATCAGCACAACCTTGGCCAGGCGCGCCTTGAGGTCATCCAGGCTGTGGATCACCAGCACCCCCTGCCCGTCAGCGGACTGTTCGGCCGGATCGATTTTACTGATGAACAGCTCATACAGGCCCAGGCCGAAGATCAGCAGGAAGGTCGCCAGCAGATAGCCATCGACGATTTCCACGACATGGGTCACCGTAGCGCTGCGCAGTTCAGCCCTGGCATCGATATCCAGGGCCGGCGACATGTACTCTGCCAGGTGGGAGATCATATAAAAGGCATCGACCGAGGCGATATAGAACATCGCAAAACTGGACAACAGGGAGATGATCACCGCCACCAGCACGATCAGCCGGCTGTCCCATAAGAGGGTTTCAAATATTTTTTCGAATCTTTTCATCGTAGATCTCGCACAGTATTCGCAGAATAAGATAGCCGCTCCCCAGCCATACGGCGGCCTATCAGCAGGCGACTATCTTATCATGCCCGCGCCGGGATTGGTTCATGGGTGGCATGTGTGGCGGTTTGACGCTACCATGGGATCTGGTTCTACCGAACAGATTGAGCGATAGCCATGAATGTAACGATCTATCACAATCCCCGTTGCAGCAAGTGTCGCCAGGCCCTGACGCTGCTGCAGGAACGGGGGGTAACACCCACTGTCATCGAATATCTTAAAGACACGCCGGATGCGCAAGAATTACGCACCATCCTCGCCAAGCTGGGATTGTCGCCCCGTGATCTGCTGCGCAAAAACGAGGCGGCCTATCAGGAAAACGGCCTGGATGATCCTGCGCTTAGTGATGAGGATCTGATCGCGGCCATGGCCGCCAATCCGATCCTGATCGAACGGCCGATAGTCATCAAAGGCAAGCAGGCCGTCATCGGCCGGCCGCCGGAGAAGATACTGGAGATTCTGTAATGCCCGATATCCTGGTGCTTTATTACAGCCGCCACGGCACCGTGGCCGAGCTGGCGCAACACATCTGCCGCGGCATCGAGGAAGTTCCTGGCATGAACGCCCGGTTGCGCACGGTGCCGGCCGTCTCGGCCGTCTGCGAGGCAGTGGAGGACAGCATCCCGGCATCGGGCCCGCCTTATGCCACCGCAGAGGATTTGCAGGAGTGCGCCGGCCTGGCGCTGGGCAGCCCCGGCCGTTTTGGCAATATGGCCGGCGCCATGAAATATTTCCTGGACGGCACGCTGACACAGTGGCTGGCGGGATCATTAAACGGCAAGCCGGCGGCGGTGTTTACCGCTACCTCGTCCATGCATGGCGGGCAAGAAAGCACCCTGCTGTCCATGATGCTGCCGTTGCTGCATCACGGCATGATCCTGGTGGGCATTCCCTACAGCGAAACCGATCTGTTGCATACCCGGAGTGGCGGCACACCCTATGGCGCCACCCGTGTGACCGGCATCGACAGCAAACGACCGCTCAGCGACGAGGAAAAGCGCCTGGCCCATGCCCTGGGCAAACGCCTGGCTCAAACCGCCCGAAAACTCGGCGCATTATGATGTGGCATTACAGAAACTGACGCACGAAGGGTATGGTGAGTTTGCGCTGCGCCGCCAGCGAAGCGTAGTCCAGCCGGTCCAGCAACTCAAACAGCGCGGGCAAATCACGCGGCGAACGTCTGAGCAGATAGGCTGCCACGTCCTCGGGCATTTCCACACCCCGGCACCGGGCGCGCAATTGCAGCGCCTGGCGCTTGGCGTCATCATCCAGCGGCTGGAGATGATAGACCACCCCCCAGGACAGGCGTGACACCAGATCGGGCAAGCGCAGACCCAGCGCGCCGGTGATGGCGTCGCCCGCCACCAACAGCGGAGGGCCACTCTCGCGCAACCGGTTATAAAGATGAAACAGCGCGGCCTCCCAGGCCTCATCGCCGGCAATGCACTGGATATCGTCGAGACACACCAGATCCAGCTGTTCCAGTCCCTCAAGCATTTGTGGGGCCAGCTCATGGCGTTGCGCCAGGGGCAGGTAGACCGGGCTCAATCCCCTGATCGATACTTCATGGCAGGCGGCGTGCAGCAGATGGGTTTTGCCGTTTCCGGCAGTACCCCACAAATAGACAAACTGCTCGCCGCCACTACGCAAGGTCTGTTGTACAGTGTGCAGAACTTCCTCGTTCTGGCCCGGGACATAATTGCTGAAGGTGGCGTTGTCGCGCAGCACTATTCCCAAGGGCAATTGACAAGGCATGGCGGACTAGCGACTGAACAACTGACTGTGCCGATAACGTTCCTGAGCGAAGCGCAGCAACACCATGGCCACAGCGGCTACCGGCAGGGCCAATAACACGCCGACAAAACCGAATAATTGAGCGCCGGCCAGCACGGCAAAGATCACGGCGACCGGGTGCAGGCCGATGCGATCCCCCACCAGCTTGGGTGTCAACACCATGCCTTCCAGGAGCTGCCCCACGACGAACACCCCGGCAATCAGGAGCAGGTGGACAATATCGTGAAACTGCATCAAACCGGCCACACCGGCGACCAGGATGCCGACCACCAGCCCCAGATAGGGCACGAAACTCAACAGGCCGGCCAGCATGCCGATCAGCAGCGCAAACTCGCGCCCCACCAGCCACAGCCCCAGGGCATAGATCGCCCCCAGGGCCAGCATGACCAGCATCTGGCCGCGCATGAAGGCGCCCAGGACCTCGTCAGTATTGCGCGCCAGACGCACCACGTCGGGCTCCCAGGATCGTGGCAACAACTCGTGGAGGCGGGCGAGCATAACATCCCAGTCACGCAGCAAATAAAACGTCACTACCGGAATCAACACCAGATTCATGATCCAGCTTAAAGCCGTCATCCCGGAATAGAGCACCGAGCCAATCACATCCTTCAGCACGCTACCGGCGGCCTGCCATTGCTCGCTCAAGAGCTGCTTGAGATGCCCCATATCGAAGGTATCCGGCGCCAGCCCCAGTTGTTGCGCCAGCCAGGGCAGAACCGTATTCTGGGCCAGCTCCAGGTAGGCGGGTATACTCTGGATCAATGCCACCAACTGCTGATACAACACGGGCACCAGAACCAGGAGTAGGAGCAATACCAGGAAAAACAGCAGCAGATACACCACCACTACCGCCACGGTGCGGGATAGTTTGTAGCGCTGCAGGCGATCTACCAGCGGATCACACAGGTAGGCCAGGATCGCCGAAACAAGAAATGGCGTCAGGATCGGCGCCAGCAGATAAATCAGCCCGCCGCCGATCAATACCCCCGCCAGCACCGCCCAGCGTTCCGCCGCCGGGATCTCAGGTCTTTCTGTTGACATAAGCTCTGCGCCCCCAGCTCCACACATAGTGCACACCGCTGAGCACCGTGGTGGCGACAACGATATCCATCATCCGGTTTACCCATGTCTCGGGCAGTGTCCACACCCCCTGGTCGACCAGCACCATCAGCGGCAATACTATTTGCACCAGGGTATTGAATTTGCTGATCAGGGTGGGCGCCAGATCATAACGGCCGATCAGGGCATAATACCCAACAGCCCCGAGCACGATCACGATATCACGCACCAGCACTGCCGCCACCAGCCACAATGGCAATTGCCCCAGCCAGCCCAGCATCAGATAGGTACTGACGAGCAACAGCTTGTCGGCCAGCGGGTCGAGGATGGAGCCCAGCCGGCTGTTCCAGCCATAGCGCTTGGCCAGATAACCGTCTACCGCATCGGAAGCGCCGGCAACGGCAAACAGCAACAAGGCGGCAAGATAATACTCATGTTGCAACAACATCACCACCGGCCCTACCAGCAGGATACGGACAATAGTGATGATATTGGGAATGTTGCGACGGTTCACGGCTGCAACTGGTACACCAGCCCGGCCCCCGGATCGATTTTCCCGGTCGTTGCTGCCCCCTTCTTCAAGACATCACCCAGGGCAATCAGGCGTTGCAATCCGTCCGCTTCACCGTGGATCTGCAACTGCCATACCACCTGATCGGGCTCCATCAACACCACCTGCGCCCGCTCCACAACTTCCAGGGTCTGCAAATAATTCAGCACCCGGACATAGGCAGGTAGATCCCGGATGCCCTGGACGCGCAGGCGCACACTGCCTCGCACAGCATCATTGAATACCAGGGCATAGCGTTCAGCCAACCGGTCGGCAACGGCGTTGAGCCCGACGTCCAGGGCCTGAGATTCATCGGCGGCCTCAAATACCCATTCATCAGTTTTGCCGGCATGGGTTAAATACCACTGGCTGCGCCATTGCCCGGCATCGAGGGCATACAGTTTGCCGACCAGCAGGGCATCGGGGTGATAGCGCTTTCCGGCCTCCAGGAGCAGGTCGGTGAAATTGCCCCATACATCCGTCAGATTGATGCGCCCCTGGTCTTCCGGGTCCATCACGGGGAATATCAGCGGTATGCCGCGTTGCGCTGCCACATCATGCAGGGTGGCACCCCAGTGAGTGACGCTGGCCGCATCCAGCAACACCCGTCCGCGGGGCGTTTCCACCGCAAACAACGCCAGGACGGCGGGACGGGTGCGGCCCCAGACCGGCAGGCCGGCCTGACGCAGCGCCTTGTTCAGGGCATGCTCGTCAAAAGAGACCTGTAGTTGCAACAGCCCCTGGTGACCGGCGGTGTCGGTCGTGCCGCTCTGGGGCGTGGCACCCTCGACGTTGATATAGCGATATTGCTGAATGTAGCTGCCCGCCTGCTCCAGAATGGCGGCGGCTGCGGGATCATCGGCTACCTTCGTTCTGCCGGTAATCCTGGTCAACATCTGCGCCATGGCCTGTTTAATGACATCAGTCCGCGCAACATCGCTCTGATCGGCGACCGGCACCTCCACGTGATACAGTTCACGCACCTCCACTGCCCCGGCCGTAACGCTCACCAACCAGAGCAGATAGAACAGGCAAATTTTTCTCATATTTAGCACGCCATAATCATACATAACTGATAAAATCCGGGTTTACACAATACCTCAAGTGCTTAGGGCAATGCACGCCACATGAATGGAGCAGGTTCGTGAAACACGCAGACATATCTTCCATTTCGCTAAGTTACCATGACGCCGGGGTGAATATCGACGCCGGCAACCGCCTGGTAGACCGGATCAAGCCCTATGCCGCCAGAACCCGCCGCCCCGAGGTGTTGGCCGGTCTGGGGGGCTTCGGCGCCTTGTTCGAGCTGCCCATCCACCGCTATAAACATCCGGTACTGGTTTCCGGCACCGATGGCGTGGGCACAAAACTCAAGCTGGCCATGCAACTAAACAAACACGATACCATCGGCATCGACCTGGTGGCCATGTGCGTCAATGACCTGGTGGTCCAGGGCGCCGAACCCCTGTTTTTTCTCGACTACTACGCCACCGGGCACCTGGACGATGTGCTGGCCGCCGAGGTCATCCGCGGGATCGCCCTGGGTTGCGAGCAGGCTGGCGCGTCCCTGGTCGGCGGGGAGACCGCCGAGATGCCCGGCATGTACGAAGGCAGCGATTATGACCTGGCCGGATTCAGTGTCGGCGTGGTGGAAAAGGAAAAGATCATCGATGGCCGTAAGGTGCGGGCAGGCGATGTCCTGATCGGCATCGCCTCCTCCGGACCCCATTCCAACGGCTACTCGCTGATTCGCAAGATCATCGAGGTCAGCGGCGCCGATCTCCATGCCGATTTTCATGGCCGCCCCCTGTGGGAACACCTGCTGACGCCGACGCGCATCTACATCAAACCCCTGCTGACCCTGCTGCAGGACATCGACGTGCATGCCCTGGCGCATATTACCGGCGGTGGTCTGACGGAAAATCTGCCGCGGGTCATGCCCGACTTCACCTGCGCACAGATCAATCCCGCCAGCTGGCAGCGGCCGGAAATCTTCAACTGGCTGCAACAGCAGGGTGGCGTCAGGGATCACGAAATGTACCGCACCTTCAATTGCGGTATCGGCATGGTGGCGTGTGTAGCGCCAGTGGACGTGGATCGAACCCTGGCGATCCTGCAACAGCAGGGCGAGACCGCCTGGCGTATCGGCACCATTGAATCCTCACCGGATGAAATACCACGGGTCATAATGTCCTGATGGACCGGCAGCCTCAGGCCAGGTGCGAGGCGCCCTTGCCCATCGTCATCCTGATTTCCGGCAATGGCAGTAATCTGCAAGCCATTATCGATGCCAGGGAGCAGGGCCTGCCCGTGGAAATCCTTGCGGTGATCAGCAATCGACGTGATGCCCATGGCCTGACGCGCGCCCGGCAGGCGGGTCTGACCACGGCGCTGATTGAGCATGACAACTATCCCGACCGCGAGGCCTTTGATCGCGCCCTGCAGGGACTGATTGATCATTACAGGCCGGAACTGGTGGTGCTGGCGGGATTCATGCGCATCCTCGGCAACGGCTTTGTCCGGCGCTATCTCGGGCGCATGATCAATATCCATCCATCACTATTGCCCGCCTTTACCGGCCTGCATACCCACCGGCGCGCACTGGCCGCACAAGCTGAAGAACATGGGGCGAGTGTGCACTTTGTCACCGAACAACTCGATGGCGGCCCGGTCATCATACAGGCCAGGGTTCCGGTCCTGGCCGACGACACGGAGCTGACCTTGCAGCAACGGGTACTGGAACAGGAACACCGGATTTTACCCCTGGCGATACGCTGGTTCGCACAAGGACGCTTGCGGCTGCAAGATAATCAGGTCATGCTGAACGGATGCCCATTAACAACGCCCTATCAGTACCGGAATTGAGTATCATGGACTGTCAGCTAAACCTATCTGTATTCCTCAGGCCGACATCAGGAAGGGCCGGGTGACAGGAGCCCATTGCACACATGCACATTCAATGCCGGCTTAATCTTCAATGGATGTTGCTGTTGCTGCTCTGCCTGTTGCCTCCCCGACCGCTGCTCGCTGAGCCTGTCATGCGGGGATTCGAGGCGGTCTATACCCTCAAGCGTGAATCGCTGACCATCGGACAAACCGTCAACACCCTCAGCCGCGATAACACAGGTCGGTATGTCTTTGAATCCTCCACCGTGCCGGTGGGAATCGCCGCCATGTTCGTCAAGGATAAAATCATGGAACGCAGCCTGTGGACATTTCATGACAATCAACCCCGGCCCATCGAATACCTCTATGATCGCAGCGGCGGCAGGAAGAACCGCACCGTCAAACTGAGTTTCGACTGGGAAAAAAGTATCGTCACCAATGTCATTAATGACGATCCCTGGCAGATGAAAATCGAACCGGGCGTTCAGGATAAATTGCTTTATCAATTGGCCATTGCGCAAGAACTGAAACAGGGCAAGCAACACATCCAATTTCAGGTCGCCGATGGCGGAACAACCAAGACCTATGAGATCGGGGTTCAGGGTGAAGAACCCGTGGCAACCCCGTTGGGTAACTACCAGACCATCAAGGTGAAACGGCTGAACACCAACCGGTCCATCACCATCTGGTTTGCCAAGGAACTGGAGTATTTGCCGGTGCGTATTGAATATACCGGCAGGGAAGGCTCGCATTTCATTGCGCAGCTCAAAGCGGTGAAGTTTACCAATATGCCCGCCATGCCAGTGCAATAGCCCGGTCCTTCTATTTGCCTGGACGAATCAGCCCTCCCAGACCCGCCTGCTCCAGCGCCTGATTAAGCCGGGCACGGATTTGTCTGAAGTCTTCATATTGCATGACTTCACCAAGCAAGGCGCGGGCCTGAGCACCGGAGAAATTGCGGATGACCCATTTCACTTTGGGCAGGCTGGAGGCGTTCATACTCAGGCTGTCGATCCCCATGCCCAGCAGCAGTAGCACCGCCGCCGGGTCGCCGGCCATCTCGCCACAGACGCTGACATTCTTTTTATGATTGTGCGCGGTATCCACCACCTGTTTCAGGGCGCGCAATACCGCGGGATGCAAACTGTCGTAGAGATGCGCCACACGGGCATTATTCCTGTCCACCGCCAGCAAATACTGGGTCAGATCATTGGTGCCGATGGAGAAGAAATCCACCCGCTGGGACAGGACATCCGCCAGGTACACGGCCGAGGGCACCTCCACCATCACGCCGACCGGTGGATAACTGATCTGCAACCCCTCATCCAGCAATTCCTGATAGGCCTGCCGGATCAACCGCAGGGAGTCATCGACTTCGGCCACGGTGCTGATCATCGGCAGCAGCACATGGAGGTTGCGCAGTCCCTCGCTGGCGCGCAACAGGGCACGCAATTGCACCAGGAAAATTTCAGGGTGGTCGAGCGTCAGGCGGATGCCGCGCCAGCCCAGGAACGGGTTGTCTTCGATAATGGGAAAATAATGCAGGGCCTTGTCGCCGCCCACATCCAGGGTGCGCATCACGACCGGGCCATCAGGAAAGGAATTGAGCACTTGCCGATAGACACGCGCCTGTTCCTCCTCACCGGGGAAGCGATCGCGCACCATGAAGGGAAATTCGGATCGATATAATCCGATACCTTCCGCGCCGCTCTCCAATGATGGCTGGATGTCGGCCAGCAGCCCACTGTTCACATACAGCGGCACCCGCACACCGTCGGTGGTCTGCGCCGGCAGATCACGCAATTCGCGCAGGCCGGCCGAGAGCTCCCGCTCTTCCTCGTAGAGGCGCTGGTATTCGGCCTGTATCGGGGCAGGCGGTTCAACATACACCCGGCCGAGATAACCATCGATGATCAGATCCCGGCCATCGACACGTGCGACCGGCAGGTCGCCGACGCCCATCACGGCGGGCACGCCCAGCGCCCGCGCCAGTATGGCGACATGGGAATTGATGGAGCCACGCACCGATACCACACCGGCCAGGTACTTGGGAGGGACTTCGGCAAGCAAGGTGGCGCTGATGTCCTCACCGACCAGGATGGTCCGGCCGGGATATTCGATGCGCTTTCCGGCACCGCTTTGCTGCAGGTAGGACAGGATGCGCACACCCAGATCGTGGATGTCGCTGGCGCGCTCGCTGAGATAAGGATCATCCATTTCCTGAAACAGCTGGACATGCTCGGCCACTGACTCACGCAAGGCGCCGGGCGCCCAGTTGCCGGCGCGGATCTTTTCTTTGATCCGGTCCACCATGCCACCGCTATCGAGCATCATCAGGTAGGCATTGAACAGGGCGCGATCCTCGGCGGGCAGCGCCAGCTGCTCCAGCCGGGTGAGCAGTTTGCGGATATCCTTGCGTACGGCATCCACGGCCTGTTGCAGGCTGGCCTCCTCCACAGCCGGATCACCGGTATGCCGGTCGGGCACCGCCTCGAGATCGGCCAGGGGGTAGACCACCATTGCGGTACCAATAGCAACACCCGGGGCACCGCTGACACCTTCGAGGGGATGAGCCTTGTGGGTCTTTTTACCCAGATAGCCGTTGATATCGCCACTGGCCTCGGCATGGGAAATGGCCCCGGCCAGCTGGGCGCCGATCGTCACCAGGAAACTGACGCTGTCTTCGTCAAAGCTCTTGGATGCGCGGGTCTGGGCAGTCAGCACACCCAACACCTTGCGGTGCTGGATGATCGGTACACCCAGAAATCCCGGGTATCGCTCCTCGCCGGTCTCGGGAAA
>MGXL01000077.1:0-1759 GCA_001801365.1 Gammaproteobacteria bacterium RBG_16_57_12
GCCTGCAGCGTGCCCACATCTTCCATTTTGCGCACGGTGGCAAACACCCGGTAGCCGCGCTGGTGCAGTGTCTGCGCGGCGCACAGGCCGATGCCGCTGGAACAGCCGGTAATCAGGATGGACTTGTTATTCATCATCAGGGCTCAGGTCAGCAGTACGGCGACAATGCCGGTGATGAAAATGCCATCGAAGGTACCGGCGCCGCCGATGGAGGCGAAGGGCGTGCCCATCTTGCGGATATCCCCCAGGCGCAGCAGATCGGCGCCGATCAGGACGCCCAGCGTACCGCCAATATAGGCCAGGGGTGCACTCACTTCGGCATCGATGATGACGGCGGTAATGGCCGCGGTGACCGGCGCCACGAACACCGGCATGCCGATGCCCAGGCCATGGATGGGGCGGCTGGCCAGGAAACAGACCACGCTCACCAGGCCGATCGCCAGCAGAGACTGGCCTAGTTCCACCGGCCGGTTCAACAATAAAAATAACGAGAAGGCGACCGGGATCACGCAGCCGCCGAGATTGACCGCGATGATGGTTTTGCCCGTGAACGGCTGTTGCGGCGGCCGCAGCAGCCCCCAGAATGGCAGGACCGGCGGTTGTGACGGCGGTTCGGCGCGGATGGTGAACAGCGGCAGGTTGATGCTGCTGCCGAACAGCGAACCGAACAGGAGGATGAAGCCGAGCTCGCTGGAAACGCCGAGTTTTTCAAAGGCGACTGTGAGCATGCCCAACTGCACGAATACCAGCAGAAAGGACAGGATGAAGATGAACAGCAACAGCGGCAGCGGGGCAAAGGGTGAGCGCATCATGATCCCTCCAGGGCCAGCACCGCCCCGGCCAGCAGGCCGGCCAGGGGAATGGCATTGGTCTCATGGCTGATGCTGTCGGTGCTCCAGAGGGCGGCGACACCGGTCTCCTTCAGCCGGCGATAACTGTCTTCGACGAACAGGGCATGGCTCACCAGGCAGGAGATGGAGGCCGCGCCGGCCGCCTGCAGCGGGCGCACCGCCTGTAACAGGGTCTGGCCGGTGCTGACGACATCATCGACCAGCACCACATGACGCCCGGCATAATCCAGATCCGGCAGGCGGATCTCCACCTGGCGATCCCCCAGGCGCTGTTTGTCGGCGACGCCGTATTCCAGATGATGGCCTTGCGCGATGGCCTGCACCCATTGCCGCGACTCGCTGTCGGGTCCGAGCACCAGGGGCTGCTTGATCCGCTGCGCGATGAAATCGCCCAGCAGGGCGCCGGCCGACAGGCTGATCGCCTGTCTGGCGGGAATGGCCTGTTCCAGGCGTTGTATGCGATGCAGATGTGCATCGACGGTGATGACCTCATCCACCAGGGCGGCGAGAAATTCCCCGATGATACGGTTGCTGACCACTTCACCGGGATGAAAGCAGGCATCCTGACGCAGATAACACAGATAAGGCGCCACCAGGGTGATGCGCCGCACGCCGTTTTGTCTGGCCGCTTTACAACACAGCAGCAGTTCGACGAGCTTGTCGTTGGGATGATCCAGGCTGCGGCAGATGACCAGATGCTCCGCCAGCGAAGACGGCAGAGTAACCCGGCTCTCGCCGTCGGGGAAGTGATGGATATCCAGGACATGACACGGGCAGCGCAGCGCCTGTGCCAGGGCTTCACTTTGCCGCCGGGATTCGGGAAAGCCGATCACCTGCATGCTATGCACCATGCGTCTGCGGTGGCTGGTCGCCGAGGGTATAGGCGCTGTCCTGTTCCGCCAGCCCCT
>MGXL01000077.1:1928-4001 GCA_001801365.1 Gammaproteobacteria bacterium RBG_16_57_12
CCAGCCGTCCTGCGCCGCCGTGATCTCAAAGGTGAGTTCGCCCGGCCGCGCGGGTTCGCTGCGCCGGCCCTGGGCGTCGATGATGGTCTGCATCTTGGTCAGGGCCCGGCCCGAATCGAGGATGTCGCGGGCAATGGCATAGCCGGAGCCGCCGCGTACATCGGGATGAAATTCCAGCAGGCGTCCCGCCAGACGCAAGGCCTTCTGGCGCAGGTCATGGGGGGCGTCGGGATCGTTCTCCAGCACCTGCATGACATCGCGCGCCTCCAGCACCGGGCCGATGCCGCGCCCGACCGGCTGAGTGCCGTCGGTGATGATCACCTCCAGGTGGATGTCGAGCCGATCGCCGACGTATTCAAACAGCTTGCGCAACTGCAAGGCCTCGTTCATCTGGCGCACCTTGGCGGTGGGACCCACCGGGATGTCGATCAGAAGATGGGTGGAGCCGGCCGCCAGTTTTTTCGACAGGATGGACGCCACCATCTGTCCGCGCGAATCGATGCCGAGCGGGCGCTCCACGGCGATCAGGATATCGTCCACGGGGGCGAGATGGGCGGTGCCGCCCCAGACCAGGCAGGCGCGCTCCTGGCGCACCACCTGGTGCATTTTCTTGGGCGACAGGTCGACCTCGGCCAGCACCTCCATAGTGTCGGCGGTGCCGGCCGGAGAGGTGATGGCGCGGCTGGAGGTCTTGGCACAAAGCATGCCGTAGGCGGCCACGATGGGCACCACGATCATGGAGGTGCGGTTGCCCGGGATGCCGCCGATGCAGTGCTTGTCCACCGCCAGGCCTTCGTGCCAGTCCAGCCGCTGACCGGAGCTGAGCATGCTGCGGGTGAGATACAGCACCTCGTCACGATCCAGGCCGGTCTGGCCGGTCGCTACCAGGAAGGCCGCCATCTCCATCTTGGAATAGCGGTTGTGCACGATGTCCTGGGAAATGGCGGTGAAGTCCTCCACAGCCAGGCGTTCGCCGTTGATCTTGCGCCGCACCGCCTCCATGGACAGCGGCGGCTCGGCATGGGCGACCCTGACCCGCTCGCCGGGCCGCATGCCCATCTGCGCGAAGGCCTGTTCGGACAGGCCCAGCTCGTCCGGCGTGACGATATTGGCGTCATCGACCACATTGAGCACGGCGACGATGTGCTGGCCGTTGGCGCAGATGTCGATCTTGGATAAAGCCTGAAAGCCTTCGGCGCGGTAGATCGCGCAGTCGCGGTGCAGATAGGCCACGTTTTCCTTATAGGTGTCGATGGCCACCCGGCGCAGGGCCAGCATGTCTTTCTGAGCGGGAGTACGGCTGGTTTTTTTCATGATATTTCCATCGCGGGTTCATTAAACAGCGGTTCAATGTTCTGCCGCCGCTCGCTTTGCTGCAGCGCCCACAGATGGGCGTAGCTGCCGTTATGGGCCAGCAATTCCTGATGCGTGCCGCGTTCGATGATGCGTCCCTGTTCCATGACCAGGATCTGATCGGCATCCACAATGGTGGACAGCCGGTGGGCGATCACCAGGGTGGTGTGATCCGCGGCCACTTCGCGCAGGGCGCTCAGGATGGCCTGCTCGGAGCGGCTGTCCAGCGAGGAGGTGGCCTCGTCAAAGATCAGGATGCGCGGATTTTTCAGCACGGTGCGGGCGATGGCAATGCGCTGTTTCTCGCCGCCCGACAGCTTGAGGCCGCGTTCGCCCACCAGGGTCTCATAGCCGGCCGGCAGGCTTTCGATGAAGTCGTGGATGTGCGCCAGGCGGGCGGCCTGCACGATCTGCTCGCGCGCGGCCTGTGGCTGCGCATACTGAATGTTGTAATAGATGCTGTCGTTGAACAGCACGGTGTCCTGCGGCACGATGCCGATGGCGGCCCGCAGGCTGTCCTGAGCCACGGTGCGAATATCCTGGCCGTCGATCAGGATCCGGCCGCCGCCGACATCGTAGAAGCGGTACAGCAGGCGCGACAGGGTGGACTTGCCGGCGCCGCTGCTGCCGACCACCGCGACCTTGCGCCCCGGCGGGATGTCGAAATCTACGTCGAACAGGATCTGCCGCTGGGGCTGGTAAGCGAAACTGACCTGTTCA
>MGXL01000077.1:4103-5509 GCA_001801365.1 Gammaproteobacteria bacterium RBG_16_57_12
TTTGATCTGCCGGTAGACGAAGCCGAGAAAGTTGAGCGGCATGAACAGTTGCAGCAGATAGGTGTTGATCAGTACCAGATCGCCCAGGGTCATGCGCCCGGCCACCACGCCCTGGGACGCCAGCACCATCAGCACGGTGATGCCGATGGCGACAATGGCGGCCTGGCCGGCATTGAGCAGCGACAGCGAGGTCTGGTTGGTGATGCCGGCCTGTTCCCACTGTTTGAGATTGTCATCGTAGCGGCGTGTTTCGTAGGCCTCGTTGCCGAAGTATTTGACCGTTTCGTAATTGAGCAGGCTGTCGATGGCCTGGGTGTTGGCCCGGGAGTCCAGTTCATTCATCAGGCGGCGGTGTTTCATGCGCCATTCGGTGATCACCATGGTGAAGGCGATGTAAAACACCACGCAGCCCATGGTGATGAACGCAATGCGGGCGTCGTAATTGATGAACAGGATGACCGTCACCAGGCCGATCTCCAGCAGGGTGGGCAGGATGTTGAACAGCATGAAGCTGAGCAGGAAGCTGATGCCGTTGCTGCCGCGTTCGATGTCCCGCGACATGCCGCCGGTCTTGCGATCCAGATGAAAGCGCAGGCTCAGGCGGTGCAGGTGGCTGAAGATGCGGGTGGCGATGCGCCGGATCGCCCGCTGGGTGACCTTGATGAACACCACATCGCGCAGCTCGCTGAACAGGGCATTGCCCAGGCGCAACAGGCCATAACCAATGAGCAGGAATACCGGCAGCACCAGCACGGTCTGACGGCTGGCATCCAGGCCGTCGACGATGTCCTTGAGCACCAGAGGGATGCCGACATTGGCCAGCTTGGCCACTACCAGAAACAGCAGGGCGATGATGACCCGGCCCTTGAATTCCCACAGATAGGGCAGCAGGGTGCCGATGGTGCGCCATTCCCGGCCAGTGCCGGGCGGGCTGTCAGCCGGATGGCGCATGGGCGGCGCTCGCAGGGTGATGGTAACTCGGCGGGATCGGGGCAGATTTCTGGTTTAATTCGTCATGAAACAACATCATGTGGTAATCCTTGGTTGATCTTGAGGTATAATGCCGGGCCTTGAATTGTTCAGAGTCCGGCACCATCTATCAGACCCCAGTAACGGCAGCAAGAGGAAGAGTGTTCCATGCCCATCTATGAATATCAGTGTAATGCTTGTCATCATCAACTAGAAGCACTTCAGAAAATATCCGATGCGCCTTTGCAGGAATGTCCGGCCTGCGGTGAACCCGCGCTGAAGAAACGGCTGTCGGCCCCGGGATTCCGTCTGTCGGGCGGCGGCTGGTATGAAACCGATTTCAAATCCGGCGAGGGGCGCAATCTCAAGGAAAAGGAGAGCCAGAAATCCGGCTCCTCCTGCGGCTCCGGCGGCTGCGGCTGCGCCGGGGAATAATC
>MGXL01000077.1:5519-5785 GCA_001801365.1 Gammaproteobacteria bacterium RBG_16_57_12
GGTCTGGTACCTGTGCGGCCGGGCGGTTGCGTCCGGTCGGGCCTGTCCGTAACATGAGGCACTTTTGCCGCTATTCGTCATAAAGGAATCACTGTCATGCGCAGCCATTATTGCGGTCACGTCAACGAAGCCCTGATTGATCAGGAGGTCAATCTGTGTGGCTGGGTGCACCGCCGTCGTGACCATGGCGGGGTGATCTTCATCGACCTGCGCGATCGCGAGGGTCTGGTGCAGGTGGTGTTCAATCCCGGCAATGCCGACACCTT
>MGXL01000077.1:5803-6267 GCA_001801365.1 Gammaproteobacteria bacterium RBG_16_57_12
GCGCAGTGAATATGTGTTGCGCGTGACCGGCAAGGTTTATCGCCGCCCGGCCGGCACGGAAAATACCGACATGGCGACCGGCCAGGTGGAAGTCGTGGCGGACAGACTGGAGGTGCTCAACCGCTCCGAGACGCCGCCGTTCCAGATCGATGATGAGACGGTCTCGGAAGAAAACCGCCTGCGCTATCGTTATATCGACCTGCGCCGCCCCGAGATGCTGCAACGGCTGAAATTCCGCTCCCGCATCACCCAGGTGCTGCGCAATTTTCTGGATAATCACGGTTTCATGGATATCGAAACCCCGATCCTCACCAAGGCCACACCGGAAGGGGCGCGCGACTACCTGGTGCCCAGCCGCACCCAGCCGGGCAATTTCTTCGCCCTGCCGCAGTCGCCGCAATTGTTCAAACAGTTGCTGATGGTGTCCGGGCTCGACCGCTATTACCAGATCGTGCGCTGTTTCC
>MGXL01000077.1:6278-8954 GCA_001801365.1 Gammaproteobacteria bacterium RBG_16_57_12
CTGCGCGCCGACCGCCAGCCCGAGTTCACCCAGCTGGATATCGAAACCTCCTTCATGGACGAACATCAGATCATGACCCTGATGGAAGAGATGCAGCGCCAGGTATTCGCCCAGGTGCTGGAGGTGGCGCTGCCCAATCCGTTTCCGCGCATGACCTATGCCGAGGCGATGCGCCGCTTCGGCGTGGACAAGCCGGACCTGCGTATCCCGCTGGAGCTGGTGGATGTCGGTGATCTGATGACCGGGGTGGAATTCAAGGTGTTCTCCGCCCCGGCCAATGATCCCAAGGGACGGGTGGCGGCCCTGCGCCTGCCCAAGGGCGGCGAGCTGACCCGCAAGGAGATCGACGACTATACCAAGTTCGTGGGGATCTATGGCGCCAAGGGGCTGGCCTATGTGAAGGTCAATGATATCGCCGCCGGGCGTGACGGCCTGCAATCGCCCATCCTCAAGTTCCTGCCCGATGCGGCCATCCAGGGCATAGTGCAACGCACCGGCGCCGCCAATGGCGACCTGATTTTCTTCGGCGCCGACCAGGCCAAAATCGTCAATGAAGCCCTGGGCGCCCTGCGCATCCGGCTGGGCCATGACCGCGGACTGGTGGAACGTGGCTGGCGGCCGCTGTGGGTGGTGGATTTCCCCATGTTCGAGTGGGACGAGAAGGCCAGGCGCTGGGCGGCCCTGCATCATCCCTTCACTTCACCGGCCGTGAATGATGCCGTTGCCCTGGAGGCCGACCCGGGCAACTGCGTATCGCGGGCCTATGATATGGTATTGAATGGCACCGAGGTGGGCGGAGGTTCCATCCGCATTCATAACGAACAGATGCAGCAGGCGGTGTTCCGCACCCTGGGGATCAACGACGCCGAGGCTAAGGAAAAATTCGGTTTCCTGCTCGATGCCCTGAAATATGGTTGCCCGCCGCACGGCGGGCTGGCCTTTGGTCTGGACCGCCTGGTGATGCTGATGACCGGCGCGTCGTCCATCCGCGAAGTCATGGCCTTCCCCAAGACCCAGACCGCCAGCTGTCCGCTGACCGAGGCGCCCTCGGCGGTGAGCAGCGAGCAGTTGAAGGAATTGCATATCCGGGTACGCCTGCCGGAAGCCAGCAAGGCTCCGGGAATAACTGCGTAGCATCGAGGTAAACCATGCCCGACAGGCAGCCAATGACCCAGGTCAGCGACGAGGAATGCCAGGCGCGCATCCTGGCGGCCAGGCAGGCGCTGGGCGAACGGGTCATTATCCTCGGTCATCATTACCAGCGTGACGAAGTGTTCCGCCACGCCGATGTCACCGGCGATTCACTCAAGCTGTCGCGCGCCGCGGCCCAGTCCAGGGCCGAATATATCGTATTCTGCGGTGTGCATTTCATGGCCGAGGTGGCCGATATTCTCTCCAGTCCTCAACAAGCGGCGATCCTGCCGGATCTGTCCGCCGGCTGTTCCATGGCCGACATGGCCAATCTGGCCAAGGTGGAGCGGGCCTGGCGCGAGCTGGCCCAGGTGTTGAATCCGGACGAAGCCGTCACCCCGGTGACCTACATCAATTCCGCCGCCGACCTCAAGGCCTTCTGTGGCCGTCACGGCGGCGTGGTGTGCACCTCGACCAATGCCCGGCAGGTGCTGGAATGGTCTTTTTCACAGCGCCAGAAGGTCCTGTTTTTCCCCGATCAGCACCTCGGCCGCAACACCGGCTATCGCATGGGCCTGCCGTTGGAAGAGATGGTGGTCTGGGATTTCGGCAAGCCGCTGGGCGGGCTGAGCGAGGCGCAGATCCGCCGGGCGCGCATCATCCTGTGGAATGGGTTTTGTTCCGTGCACCAGATGTTCCGCCCCGAACACATCGACAATTTCCTGGCCAAGTATCCCGAGGCCAGGGTGATCTCCCATCCGGAATCCAGTTTCGAGGTGTGCCAGAAATCCCACTACGTGGGTTCGACGGAATATATCGTCAAGACCATCACCGAGTCCCCGCCCGGAACACGCTGGCTGGTGGGCACCGAGCTCAATCTGGTAAACCGTCTGCATGAGCGTTTCAAGGATGAAGGGAAATCGGTGCACTTCATGTCCCCCATGGTGTGCATGTGTTCCACCATGTTCCGCATCGATCCGCCGCACCTGATGTGGACCCTGGAAAATCTGGTCGCGGGCAGGGTGGTCAATCAAATCAGGGTCGCGCCGGAAGAAGCGGCCCTGGCCCGTCTGGCCCTGCAACGCATGTTTGATATATCCAGCTGATTCATCCGCAACGCACGCCTCCTGCCGGTTCAGCCGGTATGTCTGCACCTCAATCACCTATCGATAGAGCGGGTATCACCCGTGACCATGAAGACCTGAGATGTGAAATTTACAAATGTTTACAAATCATCGGGGCAATACGCTGCCATACGGCTAAACAAACGACCAACTTGTCCGATATGTTTCAGAGCTTATCGCCATTACAAAACCATTTGCTTGAGGGCAGATTATGAACTGGCTGACATCGCAGACCATCCTGAAGAGGTTCAACTACCTGATCGCCTTTTTTGTGCTGGTGGTGCTGATCGAGATTGCGCTGATCGTATCGAGTACCGGCACGTTGAAGCAGCATGCCGATGCAGTCAGCAACAGGGAAATGCCCATTCTGAACAAGGCCCACGAACTGAAACTGGCGGTGGTGCAGGTGCAGCAATGGCTG
>MGXL01000077.1:9063-10635 GCA_001801365.1 Gammaproteobacteria bacterium RBG_16_57_12
ACAGCGGCAATGTGCCCAAATACGATGCCATGCTGCCGGTGTTCGATGAATATTATAACGTTGGCAGGGAGATGGCCCAGGCCTACATCGACAAGGGTCCTGCGGGCGGCAACAAGATAATGGGGGAATTTGACCAGACGGCCGCCAGGATGGCGGCCGTGGTGGATGATTTCCTGCAGGAGTCACTGACACGTTCCGCCAGGGCCATGGAGCAGAATAGTAATGAACTCGGCTCATTATTGAATCTGTTGATCATTGGTTATGCCGTGCTGTTTGGCGTGGTGATGCTGATTTATATCATCATGACCAAGACCCTCAAGGTGTTCCCGCGCATAGCGCAGGAATTCAGGCATATCGCCAACGGCGATCTTTCCGATTCAAAGGTTTTCGCGCAGGGGCAGGATGAGCTGGGGCAGATCTGTGCGGCTCTCAATGAAATGAAGAACAACCTGAGGAAGGTCATCGGCGAGGTCAAGGATTCAGCCAATCTGGTGAACAGCGAATCAGGTGCCGTGGCAACTTCAGCGGCTCAGGTTCAGCAGGCCATAGGCGCGCAGCGTTCCGAAGTCGATCAGGTCACCACGGCCATCACTGAAATGTCCGCCACGGCGCAGGAAGTGGCCAGACATGCCAGCAGCGCCGCGGGCGCCACCAGGACAGCCGATCAGGAAACTCAACAGGGCAAGCAGGTGGTAATGCAGGCCATACAGTCAATAGAACAACTGGCGCATCAGGTGGAGCAGGCGGCCAATGTCATCAATACCGTGGAGAAGGACAGCGAGGGTATCGGCGGGATTCTGGATGTCATCCGCGCTATCGCCGATCAGACCAACCTGCTGGCGCTGAATGCGGCGATCGAGGCCGCCCGGGCCGGTGAGCAGGGCCGGGGATTTGCCGTGGTGGCGGATGAAGTGCGCACCCTGGCGCAGCGCACCCAGGCCTCGACCCAGGAGATTCAGAAAATGATCGAGCGCCTGCAGCAAAGCGCCCGCAATGCCGTGGCTGTGATGAAGGAAGGGCAGAGTCAGGCCGAACACAGCGTGGCGCAGGCCGGCAGGGCGGGTGAGCGCCTGGAGGTGATCTCAACAGCGATCTCCACCATCACCCAGATGAATACACAGATCGCCACGGCGGCGGAGGAACAGAGCTCCGTGTCGGAGGAAATCAACCGCAATATCGTCAATATCAACACGTCAGTGGAGCGCAATGCCGGCGAGGTTGAAAAGACCGTGAGCTCCACAGAGGAATTGCGCCGGCTGGCCACGCAGTTACATCGGGCCGTCGGTCATTTCAAGGTGGGATAGGCCTTGGTCAGGCTGATATACACCGTGCCTTCCTTGTCCAGGTCATTGTGCGAGTAGGCAATGGCCACGGTCATGCCGGACACCTCCCGCGCCACCCCGAGGCTGTAATCGGCAATGTGGCGTTGCAGATATTCATTGTCCAGATATCCATAATGTAACTTCAGATCATAATGTTCGAAAACGGCGTGGTTGAACCCATAGTCGTAATAGGCCTGATCGAACTGCCCTCCGGGGCGGTTGGTAATGCCATCGGACAACATGAAACTGA
>MGXL01000078.1:0-12979 GCA_001801365.1 Gammaproteobacteria bacterium RBG_16_57_12
GCTCGACCACACATAGTTCACGGCGCGCGTCTTCCAGAACATCAGCCCGCCCGAGACGATCACATAAACGCGGGCGGGATAGTCATCGCCGGCCTTGGTCGTCTCGGCGATGGGGCCCAGTGTTTCATCGACACGCCATGACCAGTGCAGATACGGGGTCTGCGCCAGGTCGATCCTGATCTTTTTCACCAGGCCGGAGGCGGCGGCCTGGCTGTTGGCCTCCAGTACGCCGCGCGCTGACTGCTGAACGATATGATAAGTGGTGTGGCCGCGGAAGCTCTTTTCGGTCCAGCCGCTCAGATCGCCGGCCGAGAAGACGCCCACCAGGATGCGGGCGTCGCCGGCCAGGGCGGTCACACAGCACAACGCGAGCGCGAATCTCACGGCTGCTCCAGACTAAACAGCCGGTCCAGCAGGCCGGCGTCATCGAAATGCCGGCGTCCCACGAAGGCGATGGCATGATGACCGTGCTGGCGCATGGCGCCGGGGCCGGGCACGCCCATGGGCCAGATCAGCCAGCGCTCGCGCCGCTGCGTGCCCGCCACGATGCCGTCCTCGCCGAACAGGCTGCGGTGCGTGCCGTCCGGCAGCGGCAGCGAGCGCAGCCGGTTGTAGTCCTGAAACGCATAGACCTCGCCGGGCCTATCCGCTGCAGGGTAGATGCGCTGCACGAAATGGGTGCGGTGCTCCAGGCGGATCACCATGTGCTGGCCCGCCGGGACCAGGGGCGCAAGATCCGGCACCAGCGGCGGCTCGCGCGCGGCGTGCGCCTCGGGCCGCAGGCGCAGTTGTGGGCCGGGGAAGACCATGTAGTAGCACCCGCAATTATGCATGACATCGTAGAGCAGCGGCTGGCCGGACCTGTCGAGGGTTACGCGCCAGGTCAGCCCGTCCAGGTGACCGCCAAAGATATCGAATGCGCCGGTGCGCGGGCGTTCGGGAAGCCAGACGGTGTAATTGAGCTGCACCAGCACCTCGTCCCGGAAACGCGCGTAGGAACGATGCGTGTAGACCACCGGCGCGCGGGTGTCGATGCGGGAATCGGCCGCGTGAGCCAGCGCGGGCTCGCCAATACGGTCGGCCATGGTGACGGTATCGACTTCCCAGACGGGGGCATGGGCGGCAAACAACTGCGTCCAGAGGTTTTCGCTGATTTCGGGAATGCCCAGGGCGCTGCGTCCGGCCTGCTGCACGTGAGCGGCCAGCTCAGGGACCGCCGGGGTGGCCTGCTGCGCAGGAGGTATGTAACGCACCAGCCGGCCGTGCACGGGGAGCTCCCCGAGCGGCAAGGCGAAGTCGGCGCGTGTCGATGCATGCAGCCGCCTTATGCCAGGGGTCACCAGCAGCGAGGTCACGGGATACAGACCAAGCACGCGCCAGCTCGTGTGATATTCGTCCGGCACCTGTGCCCTGCGACGCAGCAGCGACAGGCGTTCTGGCTGGGTCCGGTCGTTTTCCACCAGACGCCGCCCGCAGTCGTCGATGGTCTGTTCCAGGCTCTGTGCAGGCGGCACCGGATCGGGCAAGCGCGTCCTGTCGCGGTCAGGGAGGTTGGCGATCTCGATGCGGCGTGCCTCGGCGTCGAGCGAGCGCAGGCGCTCCAGCCACTCGGCCAGCGCCGCCTCTGTGAGTGCGCCTTGCCCATAGGCCGCCAGGAAGCGGTCGGTTCGCAAATGGGGGAAGCCTTTTATGGCCGCGGTCTGGGTATCCTTTACGCCCGCCTGACTGACCGCGCTATCGATTTGCACAAACAGCTCCATGCAGCGCCGCAGACTGCTGTCAACCGGCAGAAGAGCTTCCCCCGGCGGGACGGTGGCGCACCCGCCCAGCATTAAGCCCAGTAACAGCAGTAGTAATAAGCGGTTCATAGCCACCCCCACAGAATCAGTATAGCGGGCAATTTTGCCAATGAATCCATTGAACAAATAATGCCTTTTTACTGAAAATTATTTTCCGCCCAGGTTATTCTCCACAGAATCATGTGTGGCATAATCACACTTTCTTCTTGCGCCATTAATTTTATCAGGAGGACCCGCGATGATCCGTGATTCATGGTCGGCCAGGCTGCCGGCGGTTGTATGTGGTGTGCTGTTGAATGCCGTGCTGCCCGCTGCCAGTCTTGCCGCTGAGGGCGAGGCATCCGCCGCCGAGCCGGTGCGTTCGGCGGACTGGCTGGCCGCGCTGCCGGAAGGCGATACCCGGCGCAAGGTGGTGCTGGGCTGCACGCCGTGTCACCAGATGGGCCCGCCGATCGCGCTGCGCAACTCGCTGGAAGACTGGAAAACCGTCATCGGGCGCATGAAGAAGATCGATCACGATCTGGATCTGGCGCTGATCCGCATGGAGGCCGATGAACTGGCCGAATGGCTGACAAAGAATGCGCGCATGCCCGAGCAGGGCTTCGCCATCGCCACCGCCAAGGCGGACATCCGCGAATATCCGGCCGGCAGCGGCAAGGGCTTTTATCACGACATGACCGTGACCGCCGGCAAGGCGTGGATCGCGGATTATTTCGGCAACAAGCTCTACGGCATCGACACCAAGAGCGGCGCGGTGGAGACCTTCGACATCCCGGTGGACGTGCCGCCCGGCAAACCCGGCGGCGCGCACCAGATCGATATCACGCGCAGCGGTGAGCTGTGGATCACCTTCACCAAATCCGAGCAGGTGATTCGCTTCGACACCACGACCAGGGAGTTCAAGGTCTATTCGGGTTTTGAGAAGGGCGCCAATGTTCAATACTTCGTGGTGGACGCGGACCGCTACATCTATGAAGACCCCCAGGGCGGCATCTTCATGACGCACTTCTCGCGCGAGATCATCAGCCGCCTGGACCCCAAGACCGGCGAGATCAAGGTCTACCACACCACGCGCACCGCTGATATGGAGGAAAAAGGCGTGCACCTCTATGCCGCGGTGGCCGACAGCAAGGGCCGGCTGTGGTATACCGAGACTCATGGCAACCGCTTCGGTATGCTGGATCCGCAAACCGGCGAGACCTTCGAAAAGGACATGGTGGAGAAGTGGGTCGGCCCCAAACGGCTGGCCATCGACAAGGATGATGTGCTGTGGATACCCGAACTGGCCAGCGGCAAGATCACGGTCTATGACACCCGCGCCGCCAAGGTCGTCGATCGCCTGACGCTGCCGATCCCTGGCGATTTTCCCTATGCCATCCGGCGCAACCGCTACACCGGCGATCTGTGGGTGACGGGCTCCGGCTCCGACAGCCTGTATCGTCTGGACCCCAAGACCAAACAGTTCTCGGTGTATCGCCTGCCCCGCCAGGGCGCCTACACGCGCACGGTATCCTTCACGGAAGATGGCGACATCTGGACCTGCTATGCCTCGTTCCCCAACGCCCACACCATCAAGCCCTACGATAACGGCGTGGTGGTGAGGTTGCGGCCACAGTAACCCCTGCATCAGGGATCCCCCGGCACCTGTCCGGGGGATCCCTTTATAGTTTCTTCACTTCCCTGGCAATGAGTTTGCGGATATTTTCATAGGAAGGCGGCGGGCCGGTGCTGATTGCCTCGCTGTTGATGTACACACCGTCGGCGATGCCCCACTCCAGGAACACCTCGCGCTCCGAGGTATCGATGGCCTGAAAGATCACCTGGTCGCCGAACTCGGCACACGCGCGCCTGGCCCTTTCAAACACCGCATTCTGCGCGGGGCACCAGCCGTTGATGAAGGCGGTGACGGCGACCTTGCCCGGAGTGCCTGGCGGCAGCTTCTTTCTGCGGATCCAGTGCGGTGCCGCCGCGTCATCGGTGAAAGGCTTCCACATCAGTACAGCCAGCGCGTCGCGATCGGCCTTGCGATAGCCGTGTTTTTTGAACCAGGAGGCCTTCATCCA
Source organism: Gammaproteobacteria bacterium RBG_16_57_12 (assembly GCA_001801365.1). Taxonomy (GTDB): domain Bacteria; phylum Pseudomonadota; class Gammaproteobacteria; order RBG-16-57-12; family RBG-16-57-12; genus RBG-16-57-12. The sequence goes on from MGXL01000078.1 coordinate 3,863, forward strand.
GAATGGCGGCCAGATCCCCCAGGCCGCCATGCCTTTCGCGCCGTGCGCCCTGGCATCTTCCTCCGCCGCCTGCAGCAGCGCCTGCCCCATGCCCTTCCCTTGAAAATCGCCCCGGCCCTGCGCATGGCCATGCACCCAGATGCACAGAATGAAATACAGATTCCGGCCTTCAATGAAGGATGCCTCGATGGGCAGATACTGGATCATCCCGCCCACCGTGCCGTGATCATCGAGTGCCAGCTTCACGCGCAGCCCGCGGGCGGCATATTTACGATACCAGTTGGCCTTGTGCTCGCCGGCCTCTTGCATCTCGTCGGACCAGTCTTCCAGGCACTGGAAATAGCTGGCGTAGTGCTCAGGGGTGAGGTCGATGATCTTCATGGTCAGCCTCGCAAACGAAATCAAAAGATATGTGAGGTCGATGTTCGCGGCAGTTTCGTTGATGTGCAGATTAATCGCGAGCTATCGCTCGCACCCACAGACAACTATGTAGCCAGTATTGGCTTCATGGCAAGCATAATTTTATGCCCGGGATAAGAGTTACACTGTAATCCGATTCTGGCATTAACAGATGTGGGTGGGTTACGACTGCATGGATGCAGGAGGTAGAGCAATGCATGGAGCAATTGCCGAGCGTTTTTCTGCGTAACCCACCATTGACTGAGAGTCATCCAGTCATTCAGCCACGGCCATTTAACTGACAGGCCATAGACATCTTAGCCCCGCCCCAACAGCGCAAGCAACAGGATGTTGATGACCAGCAATAGCAGCGCCAGACCTTTCCAGAAGGCCAGCGGGTTTCTTTCCAGTAATGGTTGATGAGTTTCTTTAAGAAACTCGGGATTGGGATGCTTCAGATCATAAATGAATTCGGACAACTCCGCGTAGCGCCTGGCCGGGTTCTTGTGCACCGCCTTAGCCAGCGCGCCGTCGACCCATACCGGGAATTGTTCGTTATAGCTGCGAGCAGATATGTATTGTATACGGTTGATATTGCGCTCGGTCAGATCCTTATCATAGGGCATGTGGCCACATAACATTTCATAAGCGATCACGCCCAGGGCATAGATGTCGGAGCGGTGGGTGCCGATCTGTCCTTGCAGATATTCGGGCGCAGTGTAATTGGCGGTACCCAGCAGATTGTGACGTTGCCAGGGTTTGCCGATTTCCTCGATGCCGGCAATGCGCGTGGAGCCAAAGTCGATAATCTTCACTGTGCCGTGTTTGTCGATGAGAATATTCTCCGGCTTGAGGTCCTGATGGATCATCTCCATGCGGTGAAAGGCCCGCAGCCCGGCGGCGAGCTGTTCCACAATATTTCGCACATCAGGCAATGCAGCCAACGGATAATCGTTCATCCATTGGCGCAGCGTCTGCCCCTCTACATATTCAGTGACATAATAGAGAAACTGGCGCCGCCGAGTCGGTTCGAGCACTCTGAGTACATGGGGGCTGTTGATGCGCCGCCCCGCCCATTCCTCATGCATGAAGCGGTCGATATATGCCGCGTCATCTTCATAATTGACCGAGGGCGTCTTGAGGATCACCCGGGTCTCCGTTTCAGTATCCAGTGCAGCATAGATCTGGGTACGTTTGCTGGCATGGACTTCCCGCAGTATTTTATATCCGTCCAGAATCATCCCCGCACTCAGCGCGGGCGGAAAGGGTAATTCGGTCAGTTGCCGGTAAAGATCATTGATATCCTGCTGCGGCAACTGCTCGATGCGCAGCACCAGACAAGTGACATTATCACCGCTGCCCCGCTCCAGGGCGCGGGTGACGATCTTGCGCGCGCAGCGTTCCGGTTGTTGCGCGTACTCCACAAGCAGGTCGCACAAATCACTCTGGGTGACGAAGCCGTGCACGCCGTCCGTGCTCAATAAAAATACATCACCGACTTCGACAGGCAGATTGCGGTAGTCTATTTCCACATTGACATCGGCGCCCATGGCACGGCACAGCAGGGTTTTCTCGCCCGCCGCCCAGCTTTGATGATCGCGGGTCAGACACTCCAGCTCCTGGTCGCGCAGACGATAGATACGGGTGTCGCCGACATGGAACAGATACGCCGTGGCCGATTTGATCACCAGGGCGCTGAGGGTGGTGATCATGCCATGATCCGAGCCGTAGGCCTGATGCCCCTGCCCGTGCAGCCAGCGATTCAAGGCGCCCAGGATGCGCTGGCCGGCGGTCTTGCAGGTCCAGGTCTCGGGGGTGCTGTAGTAATCGGCCAAAAATCCCTGCACACAGGAGGCGCTGGCCGCGCGTCCGCCGGCGCTGCTGCTGACGCCATCGGCGATGATACAGGCCAGGCCTTTGGTAGTCAGCAGGGGTTCGTCGGGCACCAGGACGCCGCAGGCATCCTGGTTATCCTCCTTGAGCCCCTTATCAGAATAGTGACCGCAGGAGATGGACAGTTTTGCCGCCATGAATTATTCGCCTGTCAAAACTCAGTGCACCTCGATCATGTGAACCGTGCCGTCCGGCAGTACCTCCACCATCTGGCCCTCGGGCTCATCCAGAAATAATACGGTAGCGGCCAGACAGACGACAGCCGCCAGGGCAATCACCAGAAAGAATGCGCCCGGTGAGACGAAGGACAATACGGTAAGGAACACTACCCCGCCGACATTGCCATAGGCGCCGGCCATGCCGGCAATCTGCCCGGTGAGCCGGCGCTTGATCAGCGGGACAATGGCGAATACCGCGCCATTTCCGGCATTGACGAACAGCGAGGCGAAAATGGTCACGGCCACGGCCGCGGCGATCGACCAGCTGCTGTCGATAAGACTCATCAGAAAATAACCCGCTATCAGGCCGGCCAGGATAACCACCAAGGTACGCTTGCGGCCATATTGATCACTGAGCCAGCCGCCGGCGGGGCGCAGGACAAAATTCAGGCCGGCGAAGACTGATGCAATCAGCCCCGCGGCGACCGCGGGCAGTTTAAAGGTGTCCATGAAAAACAGCGGCAGCATGGAAATGACCGCGAGCTCGGAGCCAAAGGTGACCATATAGGCCAGGCTCAGCACCGTCACCTGCTTGAACTTGTAACGCTCGAGCTCCGGCACCGATTGTTTGAAGACATGGCCGTTCACCCGGAAGATGCGCATCGCCTGAAACAGATAGATACCAGCCAATGTTATATAGATGAATGTACAGACGCCGGCGGAGAGCAATCTGAGATTGGCCGGACCCAGCTTCCAGGCCAGCACCGCCAGCACGGCATACATGGGTATGTTCAGCAGCAGATACTGGAAGAAGTCCCAGGCACTGGAGACCTCCATGGCGCCGCTCTTTTTCGGTTTAAAGTACGTTGAACCCTTGGGGGTATCACTTACAGAATAATAGAACACAAGGGCATAGATCAGGGCAATGATGCCGGAGGTGGCAATGGCGTAGCGCCAGCCGTCCGCCCCACCGAACCATAAAGCCAGTGTCGGCAGCGTGACAGCAGCAGCAGCGGACCCGGCGTTACCCCAGCCGCCATAAATACCGGCCGCGATACCGGACTGTTTGGCAGGATACCACTCGCTGACCAGACGGATGCCGATGACAAACCCGGCCCCGGTAAAACCCATCAGGAAACGCATCAGCGCCAGTTGCTGGTAGCTGTCGGCGAAGGCGAAGCCGAGACACAGCAAGCCGGATATGATCAGCAGCAGCGAGAATATCCGCCGTGGCCCGTAGGCATCCACCAGCATACCGATAATGATGCGCGCCGGAATGGTGAGCGCGACATTGAGGATCAGCAGGGCCTTGATCTCCTGGTCACTCAGCCCGAAGGTTTCGCGTATGGCCACCAGCAGAGGCGCATGACTGAACCAGATGATAAAGGTGATGAAGAAGGCGATCCAGCTCATGTGCAGGATCTTCGTCTTTCCGCTGAATGCGAATAATGTGAATTTATTTTCTGACATTGGAGTACTTCCCTTCGTTGGTAATGAACAACTCGGATATGGCAAGTACCGTGCCAGATCACCAAGACATTGTTTGCAAAGGAATGTAGCGGCATGGAGGTGAAAGGGCGCGGTGATGGAGGCACAGAGGCGGTGCAGCTCATGAGCAGATTGCACCGGGATAGGAAAGGGATAATCAGTTTGCGGTTAGTCGGTCTTGACCTCGATGCTGACCTCCGCGCCCTCTATCGCCTTGAGATAGTCTTTCTCTTCTTCCTTGATCAACGGGCGGCCGGAGATGATCAGGGCATTGTCTTCAGGCGGCGCAAATAGATCGGGTAGCAGGGTGCTGGTGTATTTATCCATTTCATAGCTTGATGCCGGCATATTTAGAATGCTGTAGGGGATCGAGAGATCCAGAGGCCTTTCGGGGCTGACGCTTTTAACTTCAGCAGGGTGAGTCTTGTCAGGCGGCTGTGGATTTTTGGCTATTTCAGGAGGCTCGGTTCCGACATCGGGGTGTTGCTCGGGAAGTGCGGGGGCCACTTGAGAGGTTTGTTTCTTTTCCACCGGCTGAGGAGCGATGGGCGTCTTTGTGTCGCAGCCCCCGCACTGGCATAGCACTATACTGCCACACACTGCAATCAATAAACTTCTTAACTTCATGGTCCGTCTATACAACATCAACTGGTATCAGAGTATACATCTCCCCATTGTTGGCGGAAGAACAGGCCGCTCCGGCAGCGCGCCCTATTATACCGCCGGCACTATCGCTGCACTAATAATGTACATAATTAATTTTCCTGCAATGCGCTGGTGCGTTGCAATCGTGCACATCGTGTGACGCGTGCTCAACTGATCAGATATTCGTCTCAACAAAACAACGACATAAGATTTATTGCACACTGCTGGCACACATCTTGCCATTGCCGGGTTATCGCTATTTGTAATCATGGAGCCCGCGCATGAAAGAAAAACTGGTCCTGGTCGGCAACGGCATGGCCGGGGTACGCACCCTGGAAGAGTTGCTGAAGATCGCCCCGGATATGTATGACATCACCGTGTTCGGCGCCGAGCCTTACGGCAATTACAACCGTATCATGCTCTCCCCGGTTCTGGCCGGTGAGAAGACCATCAATGATATTATCCTCAATGATCGTCAGTGGTATGCAGAGCTTAATATCACCCTGCACACCGGAAAAGTGATTGCCAGAATCGATAGACGCCAGCGCAAGGTGATGGCCGATGACGGCACCGAGGCGGCCTATGATCGGCTGTTGCTGGCCACCGGCTCCAATCCCTTCATCATTCCGGTGCCGGGCTGTGATCTGCCGGGCGTGATTGGTTTTCGGGATATCAGGGACGTGCATACCATGCTGGACACCGCCAGGAGTTTCAAACATGCGGTGGTGATCGGCGGCGGCCTGCTGGGCCTGGAAGCGGCCAATGGCCTGAAGCTGCAAGGCATGAATGTCACCGTGGTGCACCTGACCGATACGCTGATGGAACGGCAACTGGATAAAGTGGCCGGACAGCTGTTGCAGAAATCCCTGGAAGAGCGTGGCCTGCATTTTCTGCTGGCGACCCAGACCGAGGCGATCCTCGGCGAGGATCGGGTCAAAGGGGTGCGCTTCAAAGGCGGACTGGAGATTGCTTCTGATCTGGTGGTGATGGCGGCGGGCATACGCCCCAATACCCTGCTGGCAAAGCAGGCCGGCATCCATTGCGAGCGTGGTATCGTGGTCAACGATACCCTGCAGACCTATGACCCCAGGATCTACGCCGTGGGGGAATGTGTGCAACACCGCGGTCAGACCTATGGCCTGGTGGCACCGCTGTTCGAGCAGGCCAAAGTGTGCGCCAACCACCTGGCCCGGTATGGCATTGGACGCTATGAAGGTTCAGTCACTTCCACCAAGCTCAAGGTGACCGGGATCGAGCTGTTTTCCGCCGGTGATTTTCAAGGTGATGAAACGACAGAAAACATTGTGATGAAAGATGCCTCGCGGGGCGTCTATAAAAAACTCGTGTTAAAGGACAATCGTATCCACGGCGCGGTGATGTATGGCGACACGGTGGATGGCGCCTGGTATTTTCAATTACTGCGTGATGGCACCGATATCAGCGATTTCCGGCATACGCTGATGTTCGGCCAGGCCCATCTGGGCGATGCCGGCCATGGCGGAAAAAATGCCGCCGCGGCCATGAGCGATGACATGGAGGTCTGTGGCTGCAACGGCGTGAGCAAGGGTGACATTGTCAGGGCCATCACCAGCAAGGGCCTGTTTACCCTGGATGATGTGCGTATGCATACCAAGGCGTCCGCATCCTGCGGCTCCTGCACCGGCCTGGTTGAACAGATACTGGCCTCGACCGTCGGCGATTATTCCGTATCCACCAAGGTCAGGCCGCTGTGCAAATGCACGGATCATCCGCATAACCATGTGCGCAAGGCCATACACGAGCAGCATCTCACCAGCATCCGCGCCGTGATGGATTTTCTGGAATGGAAATCACCGGATGGCTGCTCGTCATGCCGCCCGGCGCTCAATTATTATTGTCTCGCCACCTGGCCGGCCGAGGCCAGGGATGATCCGCAATCGCGTTTTATCAACGAGCGCGTCCACGCCAACATTCAAAAAGACGGCACCTATTCGGTGGTGCCGCGCATGTGGGGCGGCGTGACCACGCCCAACGAGCTGCGCGCCATTGCCGATGTGGCCGACAAATTCAGGATTCCTACCGTGAAGGTCACCGGGGGGCAGCGCATCGATCTGCTGGGTGTGAAAAAGGAAGATCTACCGGCTGTCTGGGCGGATCTGAACAACGCGGGCATGGTATCCGGACACGCCTATGGTAAATCCCTGCGCACGGTAAAAACCTGCGTGGGCTCCGAGTGGTGCCGCTTCGGCACCCAGGATTCCACCGGCCTGGGGATCCGGCTGGAACAAAAGACCTGGGGCTCATGGATGCCACACAAGTTCAAGATGGCGGTTTCCGGTTGCCCGCGCAATTGCGCCGAGGCCACCATCAAGGATTTTGGCGTGGTGTGCGTGGATTCCGGCTACGAGCTGCACGTGGGCGGCAACGGCGGGGTCAAGGTGCGCGCCACCGACCTGCTGTGCAAGGTCACGACCCCCGGGCAGGTGGAGGAATATTGCTATGCCTTTATCCAGCTCTACCGTGAGGAGGCGCATTATCTGGAGCGGACTGCGCCCTGGATCGAGCGGGTGGGATTGTCCTATGTGAAGGAGAAGGTCGTGGAAGATGCGGGCACGCGCCTGGCATTGGCCGGGCGCTTTCGTGAATCGCAGCGCCATTTTCAGCATGATCCGTGGGCAACGGAGGTCGAGGAGCGGCGTGAGAATTACCTACCCATCAAAAAACTTGGGTGAGGAATATATATGTAGGGTGGGCACAAAAGGCGTGCCCACCCTACATTGAATTAAATCGAGGCATTGAGAAAGATGAGCGACTGGATTGAAATAGGTCACATCAACGATATTCCCAGGCAGGGCGCCCGGGTGGTGAACACACCGCAAGGCGATATCGGAATCTTTCGTACCGCGGAGGATGAATTATTCGCCCTGCGCGACAGCTGCCCGCACAAGGGCGGGTCCTTGTCACAGGGCATTGTTCACGGCAGGCGTGTCACCTGTCCGTTACATAACTGGCATATTGAGCTGACGACGGGTGAGGCGGTTGCGCCGGACCAGGGCTGCGCGGCCGTGTACCCGATCAGGATCGATGGCGGGCGGATCTCTATTTCGCTGCCGCTGCAAATCAATCAGGCCGTATGAGCGAAGCAGTAGCGACGACTTGCCCCTATTGTGGCGTGGGCTGCGGTCTACGGATTAGCGTTAATGGGCAAGGTGATGTAATCGTTGGGGGGGATGCAACACATCCCGCCAATCACGGCCGGTTGTGCTCGAAAGGATCGGCCCTGGGTGAAACCGTTGAATTGAATGGGCGGCTGCTTTATCCTGAATTCAAGGGCGAACGTGTGGATTGGGATGCCGCGCTCAACACGGTGGCCGATGGTTTTTCGCGCATCCTCAGAGAACATGGGCCCGATGCCATTGCCTTTTACGTTTCCGGCCAGCTGCTCACCGAGGACTACTATGTCGCCAACAAGCTGATGAAGGGTTATATCGGCACGGCGAATATCGATACCAACTCGCGTCTGTGCATGTCCTCGAGTGTTGCGGGACACCGGCGTGCCTTCGGGTCGGATACCGTACCCTGCAATTATGAAGACCTGGAGCGCGCCAAGCTGATCGTGTTGACAGGCGCCAACAGCGCCTGGTGTCATCCGGTGCTGTACCAGCGCATGGTGCAGGCCAAAAAGAATAATCCGGATCTGATGATCGTGGTGATCGACCCGCGCCGCACCGCGACCTGCGATATCGCCGATCTGCATTTGCCCCTGCGCTCCGGAACCGATGCCGTGTTGTTCAATGGTCTGCTGAATTATCTGCGCGAGAATGGCGAATGGAACGAGCAATTCGTAGCGAATTGCACTGAAGGTATGGAAGAGGCCATGGCCTGTGCGGCAACCAGCGCGCCATCACTGGAAGCTGTGGCGGCACGCTGTGGCCTTGATAAACAGCCGCTTGAACAATTCTACCGGCTGTTTGCCCGCACCGAACGGGTGGTGACGGTGTACTCACAGGGCATCAATCAATCCAGCAGTGGCACCGACAAGGTCAACGCCATCATCAATTGCCATTTGTTGACCGGGCGCATCGGCCGTCCCGGCATGGGACCGTTTTCCTTCACCGGGCAGCCCAACGCCATGGGCGGGCGCGAGGTGGGCGGGCTGGCGAATCAACTGGCCGCGCACATGGATGTTGAAAATACTCTGCATCGAAACCTGGTGCAACGGTTCTGGACCGCGCCGCGCATGGCACAGTACGCCGGGCTCAAGGCGGTGGATATGTTTGAGGCCATGGCCGCAGGCCGGATCAAGGCGGTGTGGATCATGGGCACCAATCCGGTGGTGAGTATGCCGGATGCCGACCGGGTGCGCGCGGCTCTGAAAAAATGTGATCTGGTGGTGGTATCCGACTGCGTGCGTGAGACGGACACCACCGCCCTGGCCCATGTATTGCTGCCCGCGCTGGGCTGGGCGGAAAAAGATGGCACAGTGACCAATTCCGAGCGACGCATCTCGCGCCAGCGCGCCTTTTTGCCTGCGCCTGGTGATGCGAAGCCGGAT
>MGXL01000078.1:13087-13207 GCA_001801365.1 Gammaproteobacteria bacterium RBG_16_57_12
TTGAGAATGACGGCGGCCGTGATTTCGATATTTCCGCTCTGGCAAACCTGGACCAAACTTCTTATGACGCTTTGCAGCCCATCCAGTGGCCGGTAACAACAGAACGGCCGCAAGGCACGG
>MGXL01000078.1:13279-14499 GCA_001801365.1 Gammaproteobacteria bacterium RBG_16_57_12
TGCCCATCAATTCGCCGGACGAGTCCTTCCCCTTGATACTGAATACCGGACGGGTGCGTGATCAATGGCACACCATGACACGCACCGGCCAGTCGCCGCGCCTGGCGGAACACACGGCAGAACCGTATGCGGAGCTGCACCCGGCCGATGCTGTTAACTATGGCATCGCGGATCAAGGTCTGATCAAGGTTTTCAGCCGCTGGGGTGAGATCACCGTCAAGGCGCGCGTGAGCGACACTCAGCAACAGGGCATGGTATTCGTGCCGATGCACTGGAACGACCAGTTTGCCAGCCAGGCGCGGGTGGGCGCGGTGGTCAATCCCGAGGTCGATCCGGTCTCCGGTCAGCCGGAATTGAAACACACGCCGGTGCGCATCCAGGCCTATAAACCGCTCTGGCAGGGTTTCCTGCTGTCACACCGTCGCGTAACCCTGCATCATGCCGGATATTGGGTGCGGGCGACCGGCGCGGGATTCTATCGCTATGAACTGGCGGGGGATCAGGCGCCGGCAGACTGGGCGGCCTGGGCACGCTCGATACTGTGCAATGCTGAAGCGGATGTGAACTGGGTGGAATATCTGGACATGGCCGGGCTGAGTTATCGCGGCATACGTCTGGTGGGCGAGCGTCTTGAAAGCTGTATCTTCATTGCGCCCGATCATGCCCTGCCCCCGCGCAACTGGCTGGCCGGATTATTCGAGAAGAATCGGCTTGACCCTGATGAACGCCGCAGTCTGCTGATCGGCAAGCCGGCCAGCGGGCAGGAAGATACCGGGCGCATCATCTGCAGTTGCTTTGGCGTTGGTGAAAACACCCTGTGTAAAGCGATACAGTCGCAGGGGCTGAAGACACCGGAAGACATCGGCAGGCAGCTCAAAGCCGGCACCAATTGCGGCTCCTGCATCCCTGAGCTTAAAGCCCTCATTGCGGCGGTACGCCAATAGGCGCAATTCCTTCACGACATTGGGAATCCGTGACTTAACCGGCTGCACCATTCGAATTGATAATTACTAGTATTCCTGAGACTGCCATCCGATAGCGCTTGTCGGAATGCCTGCCAGGAGTCCGACCGGCTGATGGATGCCCCCCCCAAGTTCTATTTCCACCATTACCTTTATGCTAAGATAGCGCCCGGCTTTATCGCGGCACCCTGAACTGAAATTGTCTTCCCTCCTGATCATCCAGCTGGTTTTCTGAGAGTAAATATATGAGTCGTCTGA
>MGXL01000078.1:14535-24820 GCA_001801365.1 Gammaproteobacteria bacterium RBG_16_57_12
ACTGGGGATCGGTTATCTGTTTGCGATGATCTACGTGTGGGAATCCCATTCCGGTCGTGATAGCAAACCGATGCTGTCGGTCACCGACATCGTCATTGCCTACAGCGGTAACAAGCAGGGCACCAAGCTGGAGAGCGCCCTGCGTGGACCGATGTCCAAGATGCTGCCCGCCACTGAAAATCTGGAGATTATCGCCTGGGTGCGCAAGGGTGCGGGCAAGGAAGAATATGATGCGCGGATCAAGGGCATTTTTGATGAGCGCTGTGTGGTCTGCCATAACAATCGCAACCCGCATTTACCCAGCCTGGAGGATTTCGAAGGCGTCGGTCAGGTTGCCCAGCAGGATAAGGGCGCCGACGTGTTTACCCTGGTGCGCGTCTCGCATATTCACCTGTTTGGTCTGACCTTTATCTTTTTCATGGTCGGCTTTATTTTCTCGCACAGTTATTTCCGCCGTGAATGGCTCAAGTGCGTGATTCTGGTTATTCCCTTCATATCGATCATTATCGACATTACCTCCTGGTACCTCACCAAGATCTTTGAGCCCTTTGCCTGGGCGATCCTGTTAAGCGGTGGTGTCATGGGCACCAGTTTCGCCATACAGTTTTTCGTCTCTATCTATCAGATGTGGTTCTACAAACTGCCCGCGGAAGGCGAGCGGCATTAAGCCGGTAAGCCGATGAAAAAGACCCTCTGGATAAGCGTGCTGATCGCCGGCGCCCTGACGGGCTGTGGCGAAAATGCCCAGCTCGATGTCAGTGACATCAGGCAGGAAGTTGAAGCAAAGGCCAAAATACCCGAGACCTATACACCGAAAATTGTCGGCGATGTGACAGCGGGCCAACAGATTGCCCGGCAATGCGTGTTGTGTCACGGTCTTGATGGCGCTGCCGCGCGCAGCGGATCACCCTTTATTGCCGGCGTGCCGCAGGATTATCTGATCCGCTCCATCCTCGCCTATGGAGATGGCTCGCGCAAACACGCTGATATGAAGCGTATGGCCGAAGCCCTGTCGCCGCAGGACCTGGAAAATGTCACGGCTTATTATGCTTCCCTCGATACCCCCTGGAAAGGCGCGGTGGTACAAAAGAACCGCCATGATTCGCTTGTTACGCCACAGGCGATTGCCGCCGGGGCAGCGCTCGCCTCCGGTTGCAATTCCTGTCATGGTGAAAATGGCCATAGTACCCGCCAAAGCATCATTCCCAGCCTGGCCGGGATGCCGCCGGAATATTTTATTCCAACATTGAAAGGTTACTTCACCGGCATCCGGGCACACGGTGTGATGAAGATGTTCAGCAAGTCACTGACGGACAACGACATCAACCACCTGGCCGCCTACTATGCCTCACGCGCCCCCATACAGGCGCCGCCTCCCAGAAAGGGCAATGCCGCAGCGGGCAAGCGTGCCGCGCAGGCCTGTGCCGGATGCCATGGCTATAACGGCAACAGCCTCAATCCACACGTTCCCAATCTAGCGGGTTTGCCGGCGGAGTACATCAGCAAGGCGATAAAGGACTATCGTGATGGCCGGCGCCGGGATGAGCTCATGACCGGCGCGGTGCGTGGGTTATCAAACGATGTGATCATCGATCTGGCGACCTATTATGGCAAGCAGGTTCCGGAGTCCAAGTTGCAGCGCCAGGAGGCGGCGACTATGCAATTTGATCCCGTCGCCGAGGGTGAGAAGATTGCTTCATCCTGTATCGCGTGTCATGGCGAAGATGGCAATAGCCTGACCGCCGGCGTGCCCAGCCTGACCGGCCTGCATGTGAAGTATCTGGTGGCGGCCACCCAGGCCTATCAGGAAGGTGCGCGTAAGAGCAATGTAATGGCCACCATGATTTCCCATCTCAGCGATACCGACATCGAAAAGGTCAGCTATTATTTTGCCACCCGCGCTACTCGCATCCGGCAAGCAACGCAGGAGGGGGATCCGCTCTCTGGGGAAAAAACCAGCGAGAACTGCGCCTCCTGCCACGGGGCAAAGGGCGTGAGCAGCGATCCGGCCAATCCCTCGCTGGCCGGCCAGGATGCCAAATATCTTTTTCTGGCCATCAGGGAATATGCCGGCGGCAAACGCGCTCATGAGGGCATGAAGAATGCCGTGGCAGAGCTGAGCGAGCAGGACATGCGCAATGTCGCCGCCTACTACGCCGCACAGACGGCGGTACAGCCGCAGACCTTCCTGCCGGAACTGCCCGCGATGATCATCGAGAAGAAGTGCAATCGCTGTCATGGCGCGTCGGGGCACAGCACCGAAGCCGGCACGCCGCGCCTGGCCGGCCAGATGGAATCCTATCTGGTGGTGGCCATGAAGGAATACCAGAATGGCACACGCAAGAGTCCGGTCATGCATGCCATGTCGGATGTGTTGAGCCTGATCGAGATCCAGGCCCTGGCGGCCTATTATGCACATCAATGATAAAGAAGCATGCCGGGCACTATTTTCCGGAAATACGCCATGCTAACATCTGCGCCCCGTTGTCATCATGAAATGATGGCAGTTATGTCGCAGTATTGAATCGGAGCACCTATGAAGAAAATCAGTATGGCCGCCCTGGCGGCGGTCGTCATCGTGTCCCTGGCGGGATGCGGCACGAAGGAGCGTGATGAACTGAAGGCCCATGTGGCCTCACTGCAGCAGGAGCTTACCAACACCAAGAGCACCCTGGCCACCACCGAGCAGGAATTGGCCCAGCTGCGCGATCATGTAAAAATAATCGAGGGCGAGCGTGATCAGGCCGTGGCCCAGACAAGCGAAATGAGCAATGAGCTGACCAGGGTAAAAGAGGAATTGGCCGCCAAAGCCAGGAAAAGGAAATAACCGCCTGAGTTGAAGGGCGCTTACTTAAGCGGTTGCATATCGATGTAGGGCGGGTTACGACTGCATGGATGCAGGAGGTAGAGCAATGCAGGAGCAATTGCCGAGGCGCATTTTTTTGCGCCGTAACCCGCCAGACGTGTCGCCACGCATCGCGCGGTGGGTTACGCAAAAATCGGCATGCTCATGTAGTGACATAGTATTTCCACAGTGAATATCTAAAGATGCGGGGCATAATTAACAACAAGCAGCGCGTTGCGGTTCTGGGCGCCAGCGACAAGCCGGAAAGTTACGCCAATCGCGCTATTCGGTTGCTGCTGGCGCACGGCCATGAGGTGGTTCCGCTGAACCCACGGCTCAAAACCGTCGAGGGGCTGGCCGTTATCCCCGATCTGGCCCAGATCACCGGCCGCATCGACACCCTGACGCTCTATGTCTCTTCCCGCATCTCATCGACATTGCAAGCGGCGATACTCCAGCTGCATCCGGGGCGCGTGATTTTCAACCCCGGCGCGGAGAACGAGGCATTGCGCACAATTCTGGATGAACATGGCATCGTTACGGAAAACGCCTGCACGCTGGTATTGCTGAACACCGGTCAATTCTGATTATTTCCTGATCTTGAAGGCTGTAACGGCCTTGATGAAGCACCGTGCATCATCAGGCGTGGCGCTACGGCCGTATCGCAAATCGGCATATTGTTCGGCAATCGCGCGGATGGACTGCTGTAACGCGGGAAACTCCCCACCGGCCCGGACGGCGAAATCGGCCGGCCCTTCCCAGGCATGGCGCTGCACCCCGCAACTCGCCAGCTTGCGGCAAAAGCGCCGATAGGCCCGCGTCACCGGATCGGATGTCGTCGGTCGATGCAACAGCAGATAAGCGGCCACCAGCAACAGCAAGCCCATCAGCAAGGTAAACATCACGGCAATTACCTTGGCCCAGCCGAAATTACCCAGGCCGATATCCTGCAACAATTGTTGCTGTTTTTGTGGATCATAACCGAGCACCCATTGAGTCCACTGATAATTGACGGCATCCCAGCCGCTGCGTACCCGGTGCAGGCCGCGCGCCAGCCAGCCGAGATCGGCGCGCAGCAATGGTTCGGCAAGCGTGGTGCGAAAGCGCTGATTATCGCTGAACGACACCACCCGTTGCGGTGGAATCACGGCGGTCGGATCAACCCGTACCCAGCCGCGCCCATCGAGCCAGACCTCGGCCCAGGCGTGGGCGTCGGATTGGCGCACGATCAGATAGTGACCCAGCGGATTGAGCTCCCCGCCCTGATAACCGGTGACCACACGCGCCGGGATGCCGGCAGCACGCATCAGAGTGACGAAGCCGGCGGCATAATGCTCACAAAAACCCTTGCGTGTCCGAAACAGAAATTCATCGATGGGGTCGGGGCCATTGAGCACCGGTGGCTGGCGTGTGTAATAAAAATCCTGCTGACTGAATAAATCCAGCGCCTGTTGCACAATCTGCTGTGGCAACAGACCCCCGGCACGCCAGCCCTGCGCCAGGGCGCGGGTTTGCGGATTCCGGTCCGGCAGATCCAGGGCCAGCTCACGCACTGCGGGCGATGGCGCCGGGGTGCGGTAGCGGGTATGAGAGACCACTTCGTAGCGATAATGGTCGGCTATTTTTTCCTTTGCCAGCAGTTGATAATCGAACCGCATTACACTGTCACCGGGGATAGTGGTCGGCAAATCCAGCGCGAACAGCCATAGCCGATTGTGTGGTACCAGGGTTATACGATAACGGGTTGCCTGCCCGAGCGGTTCTAGCTCCGGCTTCACCGGCAGGCCCATGACACCCTCACCATTCTCCAGACCTTCCCAATGGCGGCCATCGGTATGCCACAGGACCGGGCCGCGCCAATACAGTTGATCAGCGGCAGGCGGCTCGCCGATAAACTCCACGCGAAAGGCCACTTCGTCGGAATTCGCAAGATCATTGATGGTCCCGATATTCATTTCATCACTCAGCCCCGTGCGCGCGCTACCCTCGGGCGCGGGGAGCGCCCACAACGGACCCGGAATGCGCGGGAACAGCACAAACAACACCAGCATCAGCGGTATGGCCTGCAGTAACAGATTGCCCGCCAGGCGTGGATAATAGGTATCAAGCGGACTGGCCTGACTGGCCGGATGGTTGAGGACAATCAATGTCGCGGTCAACATCAGTACCACCACTAACAGATAGGCACCGGAAAAAATCGACTGATCAAACAGAAAGCCGGCAACCACCAGGAAATAGCCGATGAAAATGACCAGCAGGGTATCGCGCAGGGTACACATTTCCAGCAGCTTGACACAGAGCATGATGGTCAACAGCGCCGTGCCCGCCTCCAGTCCGCTGAAGGAGTTATATTGAAGGTAGATCACTGCGCACATCACGAGGGTCAGAATCAGTTTTACAATCGTGCCGGGCAATGGCTGGTGCTTCACCTCACACCACAGACGCCAAGCAAGCATGGTCAGACATAGCGCTGTGATTAATAGCGGCTGACGGAACAGCTGCGGAGTGACCACCATGACCATCGCCGTCAGCAACCAGAATAGTCCGGCCTGGGGTGGCATGATGAGATCTTCGCGATGCCGAGGAACTTCTCTGCGCGGCAGCTTCATGGCTGCTTACCGAACATGGCGAGGGCCTTCAGACAGGCATGACGATGCACCTCGCCCTGCAGAGGTGTAATCACCTGATCCGGCAATACCAGCCCATAGCGCAGTCCTGCCAGTTCCGCCTCCAATACCCAGCGGGCCAGACGCGATAAGCGCGCTTCGGTATCCAGGCCGGCAAGGATATCCCAGGACAGCATCAGCTCGTTGGCACGGTCGCCCCCGAACTGTTTGGTCAACAGGCCACGCTCACGCGCCAGCGCCTTCCAGTTCACCAGCCGCAGGGAATCGCCGGCATGATAGGGGCGAAAACCGGTGAAGTCATTGGTGCCGCGACCACGATCACCCTCCGCCCCGACATAACTGGCGGCCTCATGGGGCAGCTCACGATGGATATCCGGTTTCGGATAGACCAGGCAGATCATGTCGAACTGTAAGTGACTCCAGGCATGGAACAACCCCAGCGGGTAGCGGGTGTAGACAGTAAATCGTCCCATGGGATTTAGCCCGCGGCGAGCGGCGGTTGATTTAAGAGCCAGCCATTTGAATTCACCCGGCGCCAGATCCACGGACTGCGGGGCCTGGTGTGGCCATGCCACCTTGATCGCCAGCCGAATGCCATTATCAGGATTGTGTATGCATACGGGGAAACTCATTTCATCATCCACAAATACCGGTTGGCATTGCCCGGCCTTGAAGGAAAGCCCATGGAGATTGCGATAGGTATACAGAATGGACACCACCGCGAGGCTGGCCAGTAAAAAGGTCAAGGCATAGGCCAGACTGTTGTTGTAATTGATGGCCGCCAGCAACATGGGCAATAACATCAGGGCGAAGATCAGCCCGGCACGGCTGGGCAGGATATAGACACGACGCTGGCGCAGGGTGATGGTGCCCTGCTCCGGTCCCTCGCCAACGATAAACCGATCCAGACTGAAGCGCGCAGGTGGATGGTTGGCCATCAGGGTATGGCGACTTCCCTGAACGGCGCCACGATCTCCGCGGCTGAGCGCAGGCGGCTTTCACTGCTGGGCTGCAAACGGTGGGCGGCGACGTGAGGCAGGACATGCTGCACGTCTTCGGGGATGACATGATCGCGCCCGGCAATCAAAGCCAGGGCGCGTGCGGCAGTCACCAGGGCGACACCGGCCCGCGGTGACAGTCCTGATAGATAGTAGGGCGCCTCGCGGCTGAACGTGAGCAGCGCCTGCACATAATCCAGCAAGGCATCGGCAATATGCACCTCATGGATCTGACGCTGCAGTTGACGCAATTCGTCCGGCGCCATTACCGGGATGATATCCGCCAGCATCTCGCGCCGGTTGCGTCCGGCCAGCAGTTGTCGTTCCGCATCGGGCGCGGGGTATCCCAGTTCAATCCGCATGAGAAAGCGATCCAGCTGTGATTCCGGCAGGGGGAACGTGCCGATTTGATAGCTCGGGTTCTGGGTGGCGATCACAAAAAACGGATCGGGCAGCCGGCGTGTTTCTCCTTCGATGGTGACCTGGTGTTCTTCCATGGCCTCGAGCAGGGCACTCTGGCTCTTGGGGGTGGCGCGATTGATTTCATCGGCCAGAATGACCTGGGCAAAGATCGGACCGGGATGAAAATGGAATTCAGCACTTTCCCGCTCATAGACTGCAGAGCCCAGGATATCCGCCGGCAACAGGTCGCTGGTGAACTGAATACGATTGAATCTGAGGCCCAGGGTTGCAGCCAGCACATGCGCCAACAGGGTCTTACCTACGCCGGGCAGGTCTTCAATGAGTAAATGACCGCGCGACAGCACACAGGCAAGCGCCAGCCGCACCTGCGGATCCTTGCCGAGGATGATGGCGCTGACCTGGGCAATGGCCGCATTGATTTTGGGATTCATCAACTTCTATTTCTCATATCTTGGATTATCAGGGCTGTGGCTGATGGACAGCCTACAGCCGCGTCATCCGGCATCTGGTCGAGACCGGTAACGTGATAATTTATCGGCATCCACGGTGATTTTTTGAGTGAGTATAAGATGACTACCCCTATCGGCATGGCCGGGTTTGCGCCTCCATCGCACGCTGATCGCGGCTCCTGCTCGCCCCCACCGGGTACGGCGAGGTCATTATCTGGATGCCGGACCGGACTGGAGGAGGTATTTTCCTGATTTCACTATCGTATTTCACAGATAAAGTTATCTGCACTCTTGTCGAAATGCTAATTTAACCCCGCACTATGTATAGATATGGCAATGGATATCAGGGCATGGAAAGTATCGATGTAACCAAGCCAGAAGGATCGCCAGAGACGGCGTGGAAACTTCAGCATCAGATTCTACTGGTATTCACTCTCTCGGTAATCTGTCTCTCGCTGTTGGGCGCTATGGCCAGTAGCTGGATGGCGCGTGAAAAGTTTCTGAGTAATCTGCTGGACCAGGGATTGCAGATTACGAATACCCTTGCCCCACAAAGCACGCTTGCCCTGCTCTACGGTTCCGGTGAAAATGCCCGGGAAATGGCACGGGCCATCTTAAATTTTCCGAATGTCGAACATGTTGCGATCTATGACATTGCCGGGAAGAATCTGCTTCAGGAGGGCGTCCCTTCCGATTGGCGGCCCTCAAATAAACCGCCTGAGAAATTGGAGGCCTACCTTGCCCACGAAACGGCCGATGCCTGGCACTTCGTGGCACCGGTCCATGACCAGTATCCAGGAGATGAAGCCACGACCCAATTGGATATGGCCATAAGAGAGCCTCAGTTATTGGGATATGTCCATGTCATGCTCTCGAAACGGACGCTGTATGTCATGGAGCGCAGCGTCTTTATCGAAAATCTCGTAAGCACCTTCATCTTCGCCGGAGTCCTTGTCCTGCTGTTGCCCTGGCTGACATCCCTGCTGACCCGCCCCCTGCATAACCTGGCATTGCTGATGAAACAGGCTGAACAAGGAGAATCCCATGTACAGGCCAAGCCCAACGGGCCACGGGAAATTCAAGGCATGGCGCGGGCCTTCAACAAGATGATTTCAGTGCTGGAACAGCGTGCGTCCAATCTGGAAAGTCAGAGACATACCCTGTTACAGGAAATCAAAGAGCGCGAAGAGGCCGAACAGGAACTTGTCGTATATCGTAACCACTTGCAGGAAATGGTCGATGAGCAGACGAATGATCTCATCAAGGCGCGTGATGCCGCGCTGGCCGGCGAGCGCGCCATGTCCACGTTTATTGCCAACATCAGTCATGAAATACGCACACCGCTTACCGCCATCATCGGTTTTTCCGAATCGCTACTCTATAGCGACCAGAACATGGATGATCGTATCAATTCAATACACACGATCATCAAGAGCGGCAATCACCTGCTGAACATCATCAATAATATTCTTGATCTGTCCAAGATTGGGGCGGATAAATTCAGGATCGCGCAGTTGCAGTTTTCGCCTGTCGAGATATTGAAGGATATTGAATCGCTGGCAAGGCATCAGGCGCAGGAAAAGGGATTGGGATTTAATATTGAATATGCATTGCCACTGCCGGCACACATAACCGGCGATCCGGTATGCCTGAAACAGATATTGATCAATCTGTATAATAACGCCATCAAATTTACCGGGCAGGGATTCGTGACCATTCATGTCAGGTGTGACATTCCACATCAACAAATGACATTTGCCGTCACTGATACGGGGGTTGGTATCACCCCGGAACAGCTGGGCAATCTGTTCACTGCCTTCACACAGGCAGATTTATCGACCACCCGCCGCTTCGGCGGCACTGGCCTGGGGTTGCACCTGTCCCGCCAGCTGGCCCGATTGATGGGTGGCGACATCAAGGTGGAGAGCGCCTATGGCCAGGGAAGCCGTTTCTCCCTGACCATCGATACCGGACCTCTTTCGGACGTCGAGCTGATTATCGACCATGCCGAAATCGTAAAAGTGCCTGCAGCAGAAACAGCACCACGGGAGGAATATTTGTCCGGCAACGTCCTGCTTGCGGAAGATAATGCCAATAACCAGCGTCTGATCACCATGAACATCAAACGTGTTGGCGCCAGCGTCACGATAGTGCCCAATGGCGAGATGGCCGTGGAGCGGGCACTAAGCGGTGAATATGATCTGATTCTGATGGATATGCAAATGCCGGTCATGGACGGCCTGTCGGCCGTCAAACTCCTGCGGCAGGCCGGATATTCCCAGCCGATTGTTGCAATAACGGCCAGCGCCTTACATCATGACGTGGAGCGCTATCTTGCCGCCGGCTGCGATAGCTACATCAGCAAACCGATCGTACTGACCCAATTTTATAATACGCTCAGGCAATATCTTGCTCCAGGAATCGCTCCGGCAGATAGTGATACAATCAGGCCTGCATCACCTCCACAATTCATTGACACGGAGGAATTCAGGCAGTTAGCTCAACGCTTCGTTCATGAGCTGCCGGGCATCAGACAAAATCTCGAACAGTTCATGTTATCCGGAGAATGGGCTAAATTAGAAGTCCTCGTCCATGACCTGAAGGGCATGGGCGGCAGCTTTGGATATCCGCAATTGACGAATAAAGCGGGAAAAATTGAATTCGCAATTAAAAACAGGAGCTATACTCAGGCCAAATCTTTGTTAACATCTCTGGTTTCGCTTATCGGTGTGATATTATCCCACCACGATGGGACTCAGCCGCAGATGCGAGAATAATATAAGGATGCCATCAGGTGAACATAACAACTGGAATCAAGCTCAGGATACTCATTGCCGATGACCGGGCAGCGATACGCGATTATTTGAAAGGAATCCTGAACAGCAATTCGAGATTCGATATCAGTTACCTGGAGGCAGGTGACGGGCTCGCCGCCGTGGAACT
>MGXL01000078.1:25009-27775 GCA_001801365.1 Gammaproteobacteria bacterium RBG_16_57_12
ATACCGCAAAAAAGATTACCGACATCCTTGAACATGTTTACCTGAGAAGGCGCGAGATCACCGGGATCACGGAGTAACAGCACTTGTGTAGGCCGGATTGTACAAGGGTGAATACGCGTTTTTTGCACAAGGAATACCAATGGCACAGACTGCAAAACTGTTACAGGATGCGATTGTCGCGTTCGGTGACGGTAATCTTGCTCGTTTGCGATCGCTGTGCAAACGCGTACTTGCAAAAGAACCCTGTAACGCCGATGCCCATCATTTGCTGGGACTCGCTTCCTTTCGTGAAGGTGACGTGCCGTCCGCGATATCGCAGGTACGGCGGGCCCTGAATTTTGCCCCCAATCACGCTGAAGCACTAAATAATCTTGGATTCATGCTGCGTTCTTCCGGCGACCTGGCGGCGGCCCGCGAATGTTTTGAACGCGCAGTTGCGTTGCGCCCCCAATATCTGGATGCACTAAACAACCTGGGAGACATCCAGCGCTTGATGGGTGAACCTGCACTAGCCGCCGCAGTATTGGAGCGCGCTCTCGCACTGGCACCATCCTCTCTCGTGATCCGCAATAATCTTTCGCTTGCCTACCGCGACCTGAAACGCTACAGCGATGCCATCATGCAACTGCAGGCAGCACTTGCCGGGAATCCGGATCATTTCGAAACCCTGCACAATCTGGCCTACGTGCTGCGCGATGCCGGTCGTTTTGCGGAGGCCGCCGGGCAGTTTGAGCAGCTTGTGCCGCGGGTACCAGAGGGGCCGAAACGGCATGCAATCTGGTACGCGCTTGCCAGGCTGTACATGACGCTCGAGAGGTTCTCTGATGCCCGCGCCTGCTTTCAGCGGCTTCTGGATGCAAACCCCCAGAACACCTCAATCCGCTATTGGATTGATTCGCTTGACCATGCGGCCAGGGATCGATCCCCTGCCGAGTTCGTGCGCGAATTGTTTGACGCACACGCGGATTCATTCGATGAACAGTTGCTCGGAAGGCTGAACTATGGTGTGCCCACGCTGATGGTTGATGCGCTGCGGGCCGAGCTTGAGAATGCCGGCCCGCTGGATGTGCTGGATCTGGGGTGCGGTACCGGCCTGGTTGGGCAGGCCCTGGGGCCGCTGGCCGGGCGTCTGGTGGGTATAGATCTGTCTCCAAAAATGCTCGAACAGGCATCACAGCGTGGCTATCACCGTCTTATTGAGGGTGATCTGGAAACCGCGATGGCAGCTGAACCGGCAGCTTCATTCGATCTGGTTACCGCCGGTGACGTTTTCGTCTATCTCGGGAATCTGGATGGGGTGATTGATCAAACACGGAGATTGCTGCGTCCAAATGGATGTATCGCGTTTTCGGTGGAAAGGGCTTCCGGAGATCATGGGTATGAACTCCATGAACGCGGACGTTTCGCGCATGCTGCAGGTTATCTGGACGAGCTTGCGCAGCGCCACGGATTTGCATCACTGCGGCGTGACGAGATTGTCCCACGCCGGGAAGGTGGCAAGGATGTTGCCGGGTTTCTGTGTCTGTGGCGGTTAGATAGCCGGTAAATCCCGTCGTCGCTTCGTGGTTCATATTATGACGCCGTGTATAGCGATGAGGTTGGGGGTGATCAATCCCCAAACCAGCCACGGCGCACCATCCACTTTGCCACTTCCAGCACGGGCAGTATCGTCAGAGAGAGGCCGATGACAATGGCCCAGCACTCCAGCGACAGGCCGACAGTGCCAAATGGTTTTTGCAGGAACGGTATATAGACCACCAGAAGCAACAACGCGAGCTCCCACAAAATCGCCCAGTTCAACCACTTGTTGGCAAAGGGCCGATGCAGCACCGAGTGCCGGTCGGAGCGAAAATTGTAGGCCTTGAGAAACTGGATCAATACCAGCGACACGAAGGTCATGGTCATTGCTTCGATAATGCTGCGGCCGGAGCTCAGCGCCCAGACAAATACACCCAGGTTGATTGCCGCCGACCACACACCGCCAACCATCACCAGCGTCATCACGGGGCGCGTGAAGATGCCGGCACGGGGATTACGCGGACGGCGGCGCATCAGATCGGGCTCGGGCGGATCAACGGCCAATGCCAGGGCAGGCAGCCCGTCGGTGGCAAGATTGATGTAGAGGATCTGCACGGCCGTCAGGGGCAGGGGCAGGCCGAACAGTGCCGCCCCCGCCATCAGACCGATTTCGCCGATATTGGATGACAGCAGATACATCAGGTACTTCTTGATATTACCGAAGATGCCGCGCCCCTCTTCCACCGCAGCGACGATCGAGGCGAAATTGTCATCGGTGAGCGTCATGGCGGCGGCCTCCTTGGCCACATCGGTACCGGTGATCCCCATCGCGATGCCGATGTCGGCCTTCTTCAGGGCCGGCGCATCATTGACACCATCGCCAGTCATGGCGACGACGTAACCTTTCTTCTGCAGAGCGGTGACTACGCGCAGCTTGTGTGCCGGCGACACACGGGCATACACGTCGATACTCTCCACATCGTGTTCCAACTCGACATCGCTCAGCGCCTCCAGCTCCGCCCCGCTGAGAACACGGTCATTTTTCAGCAGGCCGAGTTCGCAGGCAACGGCTCGCGCCGTGGCGGGATGGTCGCCGGTAATCATCACCACGCGAATACCGGCGTGCTCGCAAGTCTGCAGCGCGGCGCGGGCCTCGGGACGCGGCGGGTCGATCATCCCGACCAGTCCGAGCAGCGTCATCCCGCGTTCTGCGTTTTCCACTGTGGCTTCCGCCCTGGTTGCCACGGC
>MGXL01000078.1:27785-28619 GCA_001801365.1 Gammaproteobacteria bacterium RBG_16_57_12
AGTGCCTCGCCTGCCATCTGACGGGCCACATTCAGTATCGCCATCCGGCTCGTCTCATTGAGCAAGACTTCACCGTCAGCCATCCGCTGTGATCCGCAGGACTCCAGAATGACCTCCGGCGCGCCCTTGGCATAGGCCACCACACCATCCGCCGACGCATGCAGCGTCGTCATGCGTTTGGTTTCGGAGGAAAACGGTATTTCCTGCACACGCGGAACTTGAGCATCCAGATCCGTTTTCCACAGGCCGGCCTTGGCGGCCGCAACCAGCAGGGCGCCCTCGGTCGGGTCGCCTTTGACCAGCCAAGTGTCATCGGCGACGTTGTGGACAAGCTGTGCGTCGCTGGCCAACACGCCGGCCCGCAATAAATGCTCCAGCGGCTTGGACCGCCCAACAGGCACGCCGTCGCGCGAAAACTCCCCGCTAGGCTCATAACCCGCGCCAGATACATCCAGCAACTGACCGGCCACATACAGCTTGCGCACGGTCATTTCGTCTTTGGTGAGGGTGCCGGTCTTGTCGGAACAGATGACCGATGTGCTGCCAAGTGTTTCGACGGCCGGTAGGCGGCGCATGAGGGCATGGCGTCTGACCAGGCGCTGCACCCCGATCGCCAGCGAGATCGTGACCACCGCCGGTAAGGCCTCGGGGACCACGGCGACGGCCAGTGCGATTCCGAAGACCAGCATCTCGATGAAGGGCTGGCCGCGCAGCAGGCCAAGCGCAACAATGATGGCCACGACCACTAAGGCGGCCAGCGCCAGCGTGCGCCCCAGCTTGCCAAGATTTTCCTGCAGCGGGGTCACCCCGGTCTCCACCGTCTGGAGCAATTGC
>MGXL01000078.1:28745-34298 GCA_001801365.1 Gammaproteobacteria bacterium RBG_16_57_12
AGAGGATCAGTGAGCTTCTCGACCGGAACCGATTCACCGGTCAACGCCGCCTCCTGAATCTGCAGGTTCACCGCCTCGATCAGTCTGGCATCCGCCGGAATCCTGTTGCCTGCGCGCAGGATCACGACATCCCCCGGCACCAGGTCACGCGCCGGAATTTCAGTCTCCTTCCCGTCGCGCAGCACCGTTGCTGTCGGCGCGGCCATGATGCGCAGCGCCTCGATGGCACGTTCGGCACGGTATTCCTGTACGAACCCCAGGATGACGGCGAACAGCACGATAACAGTAATGGCCACGGCCTCGACAGCATGCCCCAGGAAGGCAGAGAGCACCGTTGCGCCGAGCAGGATGACAATCAAAACATTTTTGAACTGTTCGAGGAGAATCATCCACGGTGACACGCGCTGGGCAGCCCGTAGCTCGTTGGGGCCGTACTCGGCCAGCCGCCGGGCGGCCTCAGCCCCCGTCAATCCGGTAGGGGTGCATTGCAGCCCGTCGCATACCTCATCTACGGAAAGTGTGTGTTCCGGGCGGGCTAATGATTCTGTTGGTGATGGTTGCATTCAGGATTCAACTCGGAAGGTGGTTCCCGGCGATAATCACAGCCGTTCCTTTGTGAAACTGGTCCGACAGACTCCTGGGGTCGGTTGTTCCCCACTCTACATTTGCCATGCAATGAAGGCAATATGTTGTTATTTGCGAAGTATTTATTATAATTTTGTCTTTCAATCTGATATCTTTAGATTATGAGACAAAATAAATTCCACACTATTTTCGTCATGCTGGTCGGCGTGGCCATCATAACCACACTGATCCCCATGGCCTCCGTTGCAGACGAGTCCCGTGTCCATACCTCCATGGCCCCGATCAGCCTGGCCGACATCGTCCGTCAGGGGAATCTGCGGGCGCCCAATCTGAAATCATCCTCCGCCCTGGTGATCGACGAGGGCGAAGGCGTCACCCTTTATCAGCAGAATATCGACGAGCAGCGCCCCATCGCCTCGGTTACCAAACTCATGACAGCCATGGTAACACTGGACGCGGGCCTGCCCCTGGATGAACGCATACGCATAACGCGCGAAGACAGGGACAGATTGCGCGGTTCCGCGTCTCGCCTGGCATTTGGAACCGTGTTGACACGGCACGATGTCTTGCGCTCTGCCCTGGCCGCCTCGGACAACCGCGCCGCCGCCGCGCTCGCCCGCACCTATCCCGGCGGAGCGAATGCAATGCTACACGCCATGAACGACAAGGCCCGCCAACTGGGCATGAAATCTACCCGCTATATGGATGCCAGCGGTCTCGATAGCGGAAATGTCTCCACTGCACGCGACCTGGCGCTCCTGGTCAGCGCTGCCGGCAAGCACCCGCTGATAAAATCCATGACCACGTCCGGAAAATTCAGCATAACCAATCAATCCACCGGCAGGCCCATCACGTTAACTAATTCAAATCGCCTGGTACGGTCTAGTGCCTGGGACATACGCCTGAGCAAGACCGGCTACACCAGCGATGCGGGGAATTGCCTGGTCATGAAGACTGTCATTGGCTCACGGCCCGTCACCATCGTGCTGCTCAACTCCTGGGGCAAACTCAGCAAATACGGTGATTCGCAACGCATCCGCGAATGGTTGATCAAGGTCGAACGCAAGGCCCGCAAATACAGCCGGGCGTCGGCCTGATACAGCCTTGGCCCGAATAATGGCGTTTATACTTTCACAACACTTCATCTCAAAGGATACACATGCACTACATCAATAAGATAGCAGCTACAGCCGCAGCTCTGGGCTGCGTTCTCTCCACACCTCTTTATGCAGCGGATCAGGCCGGTAAAACCCAGCCTGCGCAATTTTCCTATAACTACGCCCAGATCTCATTCGTCGACCTTGACGCCGGTTTCGAAGGTTTGATGATTGGCGGCTCCCACGATGTAGGCCAGGATTTGGCCATCAGTGCATCTTACATGTCCACCGACAGCAGTAGCGCTCTCGACTATGACGTATTCACCATCGGGCTCGTTCACCACCAAAGACTGGCCCAGATACCCAGGTCAGACCTGGCGCTGCATGGCGAGATTCTGCACGCCTCGCTGGACTACATGCGCGCCGGCTCAATCCGCAGCGATGATGACAATGGCCTGCGCTTCGGCGGCATGATTCGTCATCAGGTACAAAAGAATCTTGAAGTCTTTGGTGATCTCTCCTACTCCAGCCTCTATGACCATGATCTGGGACTGACCGCAGGCGCCAACCTGGAATTGAACGAACAGTTCGCGGTAATCGCCAGTGTTGAACTGAGCGATGACGACATGCTGTTGCTCGGAATCAGAATGGAGCTGAAGTAATCCCCGCATATCAGTACGCTGCTCTGTGGGAGCGAGCGTAGCTATGGGCTCCACCCGCCCCCGTAACTATCTGACTGATATAGGCAACAAACAGAATGCCTAGGCAACCACCCAGCGCGGAGACCAGCTTCTCGGACCAGCTAGTCTTTTAAGGGGTCAGAGCCCTTTAACCAGCGGGCGCGTTTGCGTCTGCTGAATCCGAGTCCGCCTAGGCCGAGGCCGAGAAGCGCGAACGTCGCAGGCTCGGAAATGACGGCAAGCTGCGCCGTCAGCGCCTGATCCCCGATGAAAAAATAATCGGCAATAACGGAAATTCCCGCGAGATCGAGGTATGACTCGCTTGCAGCTCCCGTAGCCATCGGCGTGAACGTACCGCTGGTCAGATAAGTGAAAGTATATTGCAGATCCAGCGGGGCCAGCAGCGGTCCTCCGGCGAAAACCTCAACCATCTGGCCGTCTCCGGAATCGAACGTGATGCTACCGAGACTGAAACTGTCCTCGGGCTGGTCGAATACGGGCGTGAACAGCAGATCGAGGGTGGCGGACTGACCGACCTCAATCACCGAAGGCGTTACGGTGAAGCTGGTGAGCAGGGTCGCGGACGCCGTGCCGGCTCCCAACAGACAAAGTGCGCCACAAACAGCTGATCTGAAAGATTTGAAGCGTGACATGTGAAAACCCTCCAAAGGATCATCGAA
The DNA here is from genome assembly GCA_001801365.1 of Gammaproteobacteria bacterium RBG_16_57_12. Classification (GTDB taxonomy): domain Bacteria; phylum Pseudomonadota; class Gammaproteobacteria; order RBG-16-57-12; family RBG-16-57-12; genus RBG-16-57-12. Next base: position 31,788 of record MGXL01000078.1, read on the forward strand.
CTAAACAGCGCCTCATTGATTCCTCCACCCAAAACCGGCGAGTTAGGAAGACTAAAATAAAAGACCTTCCCCCAATAGTCAACGGTTATTGAGCAGCCGTTTGCCCCGCTTTTCGCACTGGTTAAATGCAGGGCTCTGCCCCTTTAATCTACTCGTCAGAAATTGCCGAAGAGCAGCACAACAACACCGAGCACGATGCCAGTCACGCCTGCAACTTTGCGCCGCACAAACACGGCGTCTTCACCTGCCTCGCGGCGGTAACGTGATTCCTGGCTGGTAAATATCCAGAGGCGCCAGCGGAACAATCCGGAGGCAAGTATCAGCGCGCCCAGCCCGATAAGTGCCAGCCCCATGATATTGTGATTCACGACATCACCCCCCCTGAGCCCCGCTCCGCATTCCGGCCTTCTTCTGCTGTGTATGTTATATAGAACCGCATGACCACACAGCGAGCGCCCGCACTCATCTGCTCAAGTCGGCGGCACAGTCGAAAAAGCCGCCATTGTCCGTCAAGAGGTCATCGTTGACGCCAAGAAAGAGCATTAGCGGACCATTATTCTCTGGAATAGTAACCGTGACCGTCGAAGATGCGCCTACAAAGAATGGTTGGACGACTACGCGAATCGAGCCGTCGCTACGTAATTCCCCGATCTGCCCGACAAGACCATACTTTGGAAAGCCAGGCACCGGGAAGAACACCTCGGGGCCGAAGGGGTCGGGCCGCTGCGGGCCGCTGGGCGCAGGATCATTGATACGCCCTTCAGGCCCCGAATCTCCGGCAGCGCCAAGGAAGCCGCCCAGGGTTACCCGCCCGGTTACGTTCCGGATGCGCACCACATCTCCATCTTCAACATTAAATACCGAAGTCCAGTCCGACCTGGCGTTAACGAAAACCCGCCGCGTGGCCACCCTTCGCTTGGCCGGCGGCGGCGAGACCACTGTGCCTGGCGGCAAGGATGTTCCTGGCGCCGGATAGGTTGGAACATACGCCCATGAAGTGACGAGTTGGCCAGCATCATTATAGATACGGGCAATGTCTCCGCTGTTGTTCCAGACAGGCCCCTTCTTGCCGCAGTAGTAGCGGAGCCTGTCATTTTGGGATTCGTTCAAAGCCCTGGCGCGAGTCATGACGCGTAAGGGACGGTTTGCAGTGGAAAACGGTGCAAGAAGGGCATCCGAGCCGAAGGCGGTGGCACTGAATCTCACAAGTTCCCGCTCGACACCTGCAGGCCGTGTTTCATGTGTGATGCGGCAGCCTTCAAGATCGAGCGGCGCATTCGTGGTATTGATGATTTCAATGAACTCACCCTCGGGAGCGATGTCACTGCCGGGAGCATCGGCGAGCAGCGCCGTGATCCTCAGAGTCCCGACAGGAACCTTGACAGGCACGTTCTTGGTCAGGAGTACTGGAACCGGAAAACCAGCCAGCGCCGCGCCGCTCGCGCTATCGAATGCCTCGACAGTCAGTGTGTCCTGATCGGGGCCTGTGTTCCTTGGTGTCACCTCAACAGTGAGGGGCTGGCCCCGCAACAACGGGCGGCGAACAACCTCGGCCCAATCGAATCCGCTGCTAGCGGCAGATTTGGCGGTATGCACATCGACGTTGGCGTTGCCGGTGCTTGTATTCGTGATCACAATCGACATCCTTTGGTAGTCGCCAACCCTCCAGCTCAGGGCCTGAGGCCGCACAGTCGCGGCAGGCTGTGACGGCGCCACGGCCTTTGCCAGCATCTGCACGTTCACCACTCCCGTCGAGGCTGGCGCGGCGGCCGGCGAGGTGCCTACGGTGACAACCACGTTTGCGGCAGCGTTCGACGCGCGCGTCAACACAACGGAAATTGTTTCCCCTGGCCAGATACAGCGCGGCAAGGGCCCCGAAGGCGTTGCTGATACCGCCGCGTTGCCCGGAACGACGGAAACCACTTCAAGGAAATCACCGCCAACGTTCTCGATCTGGAAAGACTCGGTGGTCTCGCTGGCGTCCATCCTGACCGACTGCGGCGTTAGTCGCACCTTGCCAGGGGAATACACGTAAGGGCTGGCAAGATTGCGTGAGTTGTTCAGGGGCTGGTTTGTTATGCGTGAAATGGAATTGCCCTGCCTGTTGGCCCTGTCGAAAATCGTAATTGTCCGGTCGACGGTACGGACCTCACAGCCCAGGATTCCGGTTGCGTTGGGATCCAACGCTGTCAGCAGTGTCGGCTGCATATTGGGGTCGACCGTCGTTCGCACGACATAGGCATCGCGTCCCGCTACCACATTGGGTATGGAGCCATACCAAATCATGGCAAGTTGCCCGTTTCCGCTCGGGCAAAAATTGATCTCGTTGATGGACGGTACAGTATATGGCCCCAAGATGACCAAATCATGGCAATGGGTGCCGGGACGCAGATCGATCACGAGGAAAGACCATTCGTTTGTTGGAAAAGGAGAAGAAGACTTGACATCCCTGATGACCAGGAACTCAGCCGTTCGGAACCGGGCAGCATCCAGATTGGGGAGAACGCCAAC
>MGXL01000078.1:34347-35624 GCA_001801365.1 Gammaproteobacteria bacterium RBG_16_57_12
CTGCCGTTGTTCGGGAACGGCTGGGAAACCACGACAGAAACGCCGGCGATATCGTGGGTTAGGCCAGCGCCCAGGCCGAACCATTCGCCCCGTTGTAAAGAACCGCCGCCCGATGGTTCGATGGGTAGTCCAAAAAATTCATTGGCCAAATCCAATTGACAGCACGCCATATAATCTCCTTTAGGTTTGTTGTGAATACAATGAAATATACCTCAAAACACCGACTGCCGGACACACATGAAAAACGTGCAGTCCGGCGTTCCGATGATAATGCAGCGCCCAATGCAGAGCTAGCCTGAGCTACGGAGGCACGGAGCGCCGGCGTAGCGACTTGACTTGAGCAACGTGTATGTTGCGGGATATGGTGAGAACTGATCGCTTAAGCGCTAAGTAGTCAGAGCCCTTTAATCAGCGCTGTGTTGGAATTTTGAGGAGAGACCTCTGTGCCTGACCCCATTTGTTTCACACGCATCACTTCGGGATCGGCAATCTCCAGCTTTTGCATGACGGCGTCTCCAGGTCAGGGTACCACCGTCAGTATTAATCAATATGCGCATTATTTAAGACGTATGTTTGGTGTTGCTTTGCGCCTTGACAGCGGAGAGCCTCTTAAGGGTTAGGCTTTGAATCGACGCCTAGACCATGACAAGCCAGCTAGACCCATGCCTAGTAAAACCAGAGACGCAGGCTCAGGAACAGAAGCCAGACCAGTTGTGATATCCAATCTGAGGAAATCTACTTGAAATGACCCAGAGCCGCCAGCATCGCTCAGGTGCGTACCTGCAAGCGAAACCAGACCGTCTGTCAACACTGAAAAAAATGAAGAGCCGAGAGAAAAGCTGCGCATTTCAACGGTATCACTGATTAGAGTGGAAAAGCCGTTGATGAACGTAGAATCAACCAAAAGGCCATCAAGATAGATACGATTTGGCGCATCCAACGTGTTGTCAGAATCAAATGAGCCGGTTCTCAATGTGAGCACGGCACTAAGGATTGGACCGTCAAGTGAAAAAGCGCCAAAGCTTCCGCTGGGGTTGAATGGGCCGCAGACACCCCCTGCCGCTGAACAACTCCAGGTGCCGCTCCCTATGAGCCTGAGATCCGTCAGTGGAGCTTCCCCAACGCCCTGATTTGAGACGTAAGGATTCATCGGTCCTGAGGTTACCCCGACTCCGAAACCATCATCATCACCATAGTAGGTTGAGATTAGAGAGGCATGTGCTGATGCGCAACAAATGAAAGCCGCGATCGAAATGAAGAGTTTCTTGAACATCGAA
>MGXL01000078.1:35696-38864 GCA_001801365.1 Gammaproteobacteria bacterium RBG_16_57_12
GCCCTCCGCGACGAACGCCTTATAGCGCTCGATCGCCTCGGCCCTTCGGCGCGAAAAGGTCGAAAGCAGCCAGTCCGTTGACAACCACTTTGGGGTAGGGTCTTGTGCCACCATCACGCGATAACTGCTCCACGGCCACTCCCTGGCGCTTCGCACCATGCCTGCACGAACGGGGTTAAGTACCACATATCGGGCAAGTTCAAGAAGGTGCGTATCTTTCTGAACCAGAATAGCCTTGTAACGGCCTTGGAAGACGTGCCCTACACGCCTATGTTTGCGGTTGAACCGTTGCGTGTACAGTCCGTTAAGTTGCCGCATGCCATGGGCGAGATTGCCTTCGCGGGTCTTCACTACCAGATGGTAGTGATTTCCCATCAGGCAATAGGCATGTAATATCCAATTCAACTAAAGGCAACTAAAGGGGTCAACTAGAACTAAAGGGGTCAGAGCCCTTTTAAATTATGTTGCATCCTTTTGTGGATTTCGGATGTAGGTAATATGGCAATAATTTGGATCCAGATCAATGAGATGGGTATATGTTGTTGCAACAGGTAGCCTTGATGGAGCGCAGTATAATCGAGGACGGCATTGGCATCTTTATCGCGAGCTGGCGCTCGCTCCCACAGGGCCATCCTGAATTTATCGCGAGCTTTGCTTGCTTCCGCAAGTCATGGCGCTAGATGTCATACCCCAGGTTGGGGGCCAGCCATTTTTCCATCTCGCCTACTGTCATGCCCTTGCGCCGGGCATAGTCGATCACCTGGTCTTTATTGATTTTGCCGACGGCGAAGTAGCGGGACTCGGGATGGGCGAAATAGAGGCCGCTGACCGCCGCGGTGGGCACCATGGCCTTGGCCTCGGTGAGCCAGATGCCGGTGTTGGCCTTGACATCCAGCAACTGCCAGATCAGGTCTTTTTCGGTATGATCCGGGCAGGCGGGATAACCGGCCGCCGGGCGTATACCCTTGTATTCTTCCTTGATGAGTTGTTCGTTGCTCAGTTGCTCGCCGCGCTGTGAAGCCCAGAATTCCTTGCGCACCCGCTGGTGCAGCCGTTCGGCAAAGGCCTCGGCCAGGCGGTCGGCTACTGCCTTGAGCATGATGGCGTGATAGTCATCGTGCTGCTGTTCATATTTAGCGATGCGCTCATCAATGCCTACGCCGGTCGTGACGGCAAACGCGCCGATATAATCCTGTAACCCGGTTTCCTGTGGCGCGAGAAAATCTGTCAGACAGCGGTTGGGTTTGCCGTCGGGTTTTTGTTCCTGCTGGCGCAGGTGGTGTAGGCGCAGCCGTTCCTTGGTGCGCGTTTCGCCCTGCCAGACGATAATGTCATCGTCATTCACGCTGTTGGCCGGGAAGATGCCGAACACGCCGCGTGCAGTGAGCCACTTGTCCTTGATGATTTGCCTGAGCATCTGTTGCGCATCGGCAAACAGTTGTTTCGCTTCCGCGCCCTTTTCCTTATCGTCGAATATTTTGGGATAACTGCCCTTCATTTCCCAGGCGTGGAAAAACGGTGTCCAGTCGATGTAATGGCTAAGTTCTTCCAGGGAGTAATCATCGAAGACCTTGATGCCGGTAAATGGAGGAACCGCTGGTGTGAACTGCGCCCAGTCGATCGGCGTTTTGTTGGCGCGCGCCTGGGCCAGGGTCAGCCAGTGGGTTTTTGTCAGGCTGTTGGCATGGCGTCGACGTACATCCTCATAGTCTTTTTTGACATCAGCCACGAATTTTCCGCGCAGCTCTTGACTGATGAGGCTTTGCGCGACACCGACGGCGCGCGAGGCATCCTTCACCCAGACTACCGGGTGATCATAATGGGGTTCGATCTTCACGGCGGTGTGCGACTTGGAGGTGGTGGCGCCGCCGATCATCAGCGGCACGGTGTAACCCAGGCGCTGCAACTCCTTGGCGATGTGCGCCATTTCTTCCAGCGAGGGCGTGATCAGGCCGGACAGACCGATGATATCGACCTGGCGTTTTTTGGCCTCGTCGAGTATGGTCACCGCCGGCACCATCACGCCGAGATCGATCACTTCAAAGTTATTACACTGCAAGACCACACCGACGATGTTCTTGCCGATGTCATGCACATCGCCCTTGACGGTCGCCATGAGAATGCGGCCATTGCTCTGGCCGGCACCGGACTTTTCGGCTTCGATATACGGCAAAAGATGCGCCACAGCCTTTTTCATCACGCGGGCGGACTTGACCACCTGGGGCAGAAACATCTTGCCGTCACCGAACAGATCGCCCACCACATTCATGCCGTCCATCAGGGGCCCATCGATCACCTGAATGGGACGGGCGAATTGTTGGCGTGCCTCTTCGGTATCTTCCACCACATAGGTGTCGATGCCTTTGATCAACGCATGCTCCAGACGCTTGGCCACCGGCCAGGTGCGCCAGGCATCGGCGGTACTATCGCGAGCTACGCTCGCTCCCACATTGTATTTATCAGCAATCTCCAGCAGGCGGTCGGTGGCATCAATGCGACGGTTGAGGATCACGTCTTCCACGCGCTCGCGCAGCTCCTCCGGCAGTTCGTCATAAACGGCCAGCTGGCTGGCGTTGACAATGCCCATGGTCATGCCGGCGCGGATGGCGTGATAGAGGAACACCGCATGAATGGCCTCGCGCACCGGATTGTTGCCGCGGAACGAGAACGACACATTGGACACACCGCCCGACACCTTGGCATAAGGCAGTGTCGTGGTAATGGCGCACGTGGCCTCGATGAAGTCCACGGCGTAATTGTTGTGCTCGTCGATGCCGGTGGCCACCGCGAAGATATTGGGATCGAAGATGATGTCTTCGGGGGGGAACCCGACCTGTTGCACCAGAATGTCGTAAGAGCGTTTGCAGATCTCCACCTTGCGCGCATAGGTGTCAGCCTGGCCTTGCTCGTCAAAGGCCATGATGATCGCCGCCGCGCCGTATTTGCGGATCAGCCGGGCGTGGTAGATGAACGGCGCCTCGCCTTCCTTGAGCGATATGGAATTGACGATACCCTTGCCCTGAATACATTTAAGTCCGGCCTCGATGATGTCCCACTTGGAGGAATCGATCATCACCGGCACCTTGGAGATATCCGGCTCCGAGGCGATGAGATTCAAATACGTGACCATGGCCTGCCGGCCATCCAGCATGGCCTCGTCCATGTTGA
>MGXL01000078.1:38884-39655 GCA_001801365.1 Gammaproteobacteria bacterium RBG_16_57_12
TTTTCCACCTGCTCGCGGCAGACATCCAGCGCCTTGTCGTAGCGGCCTTCCAGGATCAGACGCTTGAAGACCGCCGAGCCGGTGACATTGGCGCGCTCGCCGACATTGACGAACAGACTGTCAGGCCCGATGTTGAACGGCTCGAGTCCGGCCAGACGGCACTGCGGCTCGATGGCGGGAATGGCGCGTGGCGGATATTGGCCGACGGCATCGGCAATGGCCTTGATGAACTCCGGCGTAGTGCCGCAGCACCCGCCGACAATGTTCAGAAATCCGCTTTGCGCCCATTCACCGATCTGTTCGGCCATCTGCGCCGGGGTTTCATCATATTCGCCAAAGGCATTGGGCAGGCCGGCGTTGGGGTGAGCGCTGACATGGGTATTGGCGATGCGCGACAGCTCTTCCACATATTGCCGCAACTCTGCCGCGCCCAGGGCGCAGTTCAGGCCGATGGAAAGGGGCCGAGCGTGCATCAATGAATTATAAAACGCCTCGGTGACCTGGCCGGACAGGGTGCGCCCGGAGGCATCGGTAATGGTGCCGGAGATCATGATCGGCAGCTCGATACCGCGCTCATCAAAGAAGGTCTGCACCGCAAAGATAGCGGCCTTGGCATTGAGCGTATCGAAAATGGTTTCAATGAGGATGATATCCGCGCCGCCATCCATCAGGCCTCGGGTGGCTTCAAGGTAGGCGCTCACCAATTCATCAAAGCTGATGTTGCGAAAGCCGGGATTGTTCACATCCGGCGAGAGCGAGCAGGTTCGGCCG
>MGXL01000078.1:39674-40641 GCA_001801365.1 Gammaproteobacteria bacterium RBG_16_57_12
GCACGCCGGCGACAAAGCGCGGCCGCGCCGCGGTGGCGCAGGCATCGGCCACCTCGCGCGCATTGCGCGCGCCGGCAACATTCAATTCATAGGCCAGCGCCTCCATCGCATAGTCGGCCATCGACACCGAGGTGGAGTTGAAGGTGTTGGTCTCGATGATATCCGCCCCGGCTTCCAGGTAGGCGCGGTGTATGTCCTTGATGAGCTCGGGCCGGGTCAGCGACAACAGATCGTTATTGCCCTTGAGGTCCACCGGCCAGTCGGCAAACCGCTCGCCGCGATAATCGGCCTCCTGCAATCTGTGGCGCTGGATCATGGTGCCCATGGCGCCATCGAGGATCAAGATGCGTTCTTTGAGTAGCTGGCGGATATCTTTCATTTTCGATCACACTGTTGGTTACAGAGCAGCATCAGACACGCGACATGAATTTGCCGGTGGCGGTGTTGACCTTGACCACTTCGCCGACGGTTATGTATTCCGGTACCTGGAGCTCAAGCCCGGTGCTCAGTGTTGCCGGTTTGGCGCGGCCCGCAGCGGTGGCGCCCTTGATGGATGGGGCGGTGTCGACGATCTCCAGCTCCACCGATGCCGGCAGCTCGATGCCCAGCAGCCGGTCGTCGATCAGCAGGGCGATGATGCCCTCCAGACCCTCGCGCAGATATTCCACCTGGCCTTCCAATTCATCGGCATTAAGCGTGTATTGGGTATAGTCTTCCTGATCCATGAAGGTATAGGCGTCGCCATCCTGATACGAGTACTGCACCTGGCGCTTGATGAGATCCACCTCCTTGAGAAAGTCGTCGCCCTTGAAGGTCTGTTCCAGCTTCTGTTTGGTCTGGGCATGATCAAAGCGAATCTTATACAGGGTGGAGGCGCCGCGCGCCGAAGGGCTGTGCACATCAACCTGCTTCACAACATAGGGCTGGTCGTTGATGGCGACCACGGCGCCTCTTTTCAATTCACTGG
>MGXL01000079.1 GCA_001801365.1 Gammaproteobacteria bacterium RBG_16_57_12
TAACAAGGAGAGCAAAACATGGCCGTGAAGAAGACCTCCCGCCCCCGCGCTGCGCAGACGCGCACCTTTGATGCCTTTCCCGACAAGATCGATCTGCGCGACTGGGCCTACCAGCCAACTCTGGCGCCACTGCCGGATGCCATCGTCAATAATAAGCGCGTTCCCGAAATCCTCGATCAGGGCATGGAGGGGGCCTGCACCGGATTCGCCCTGGCGGCGGTGACCAATTACCTGCTGCACAATCGCGGCGCGAAGCGGCGCGTGAGTCCGCGCATGTTGTACGAAATGGCGCGCTGTTATGACGAATGGCCGGGCGAGAACTATGAAGGCTCATCGGCGCGTGGCGCCATGAAGGGCTGGGCGCGACATGGCGTGTGCGCCCGCGCCCGCTGGCCGGATGGCGCCCATGGCCGCGCCAGGCTTACCGCCGCCATCAGCCGCGAGGCCCTGGCCACGCCGAGCGGCGCTTATTATCGCGTCAAGCACAGAGAGATCCGCGACATGCACGCGGCGCTCAGCGAGGTCGGGATACTCTATGCGACCATGATGGTGCATGACGGCTGGGATGCGCCGGGGCCGGTGAAGGTGTCGGTCGCCACCGATGCGGGCATCTTCAGGCTGCCGGTGATTCAGCGCCGGGGCCGCGCCGCTTCCGGCCATGCCGTGGCCATCGTCGGCTACAGCAAGGAAGGCTTCATCATCCAGAATTCCTGGGGAACGGGCTGGGGCGCGCGCGGTTTTGCCCTGTTGCCCTATGAAGATTATCTGCTGCACGCCACCGATGTCTGGGTGGCGCAACTCGGCGTGCCGCTCGAAATCGATTTGTGGAACCCGGCGGGCAAGGCCGCCACGGACTCCACCAGCGGCATGTACCGCGCCGGGCGCAATATCCCGCTGTCCGAGATCCGGCCCTATGTCATCGATATCGGCAACAACGGCGAGCTGTCGCAGAGCGGCGAATACTGGACCACGGAAGAAGACCTGCACCGCCTGTTCGCCGAGACCATTCCCGCGGCGACCCGGGAGTGGGACAAGAAGCGCATCATGCTCTATCTGCACGGCGGGCTCAACAGCGAGCGCGACGCCGCCAAGCGCACGATTGCCTTCCGCGACGTGTGCCTGGCCAACAACATCTATCCGTTGTGCGTCATGTGGGAGACCGGGCCGCTCGAAACGCTGGGCGGCGTGCTCGGCGACATGTTCACCAAGGCGGACGAGCGCGCCGGCGGCGGTTTCATGGAAGGCATGCGCGAGGCCAAGGACCGCATGATCGAGATTACCGCCGCGCCCATCGGCGGCCCGATGTGGTCGGAAATGAAGGAAAATTCCTGGCGCGCGTCGGACCATCGTCAAGGCAAGGGCGGCATGCAGCTCATTGCCAGATACGCGCTCGAGGTGCTGGGCAAGGCCAGCAAGGCTTCCCGGGAGGGCTGGGAGCTGCATGTGGTCGCCCATAGCGCGGGCAGCATCCTCACGGCGCATGCCATGCCGCATCTGACCAACCTGGGCATCGCCCTCAAGACAGTGCAGTTCTTCGCGCCGGCCATCCGCGCTGATGAATTCAAGGAACATATGTTGCCGTATGTGCAGGACGGGCGCTGCCCCCGGCCCACCCTGTACGTGCTCAACGAGGAACAGGAACGTTCGAAGGATAAAAGCATGGGACCCTATGGCAAGTCGCTGCTGTGGCTGGTATCGAACGGCTTCGAGGACCGGCGCGGCACGCCCATCCTGGGCATGAAGCATTTCATCGACGGCGATACCCCGCTGGCCAAACTGCTGAACCAGCCCATCGATGGACTGCCGGGCCTGGTCGTCTCCACCGTGACCGGTGCGGCGGGCGCCAGCACCGCCTCCACCACGCACGGAGGTTTCGACAATGATCCGCACTCGATGAATTCGGTGCTGCACCGCATCCTCGGCCGCGCCCCGGCGCGACCGTTTGCGGCGCGGGATCTGCAGTTTGAATAATGTGCAACCAAGCAGTCAGTCCGCCTGTTCAAATTATGGAATCAAATCATGAGCCACCCGGATTTTTTCGATGCCGTGCCCGGCATCACCCTGTACGACCCCCTGGCCGAATTTCTCGGCGCCGCCGAGGGCGGGCTTCTGCAATACGGTTATTTTGATGCTGTGCGGCTGGCCGGCCATTCCTGCCCGACGGTGGCCAGCGCCTATTGGTCTACCTGCAAGGCGCTGGCGTTTCTCTACCCCGATACCCTGCCGGTGCGCGGCGATATCCGGGTGGAATTCAGTCAGGACAGCGCCAGCGGTGTTACCGGCGTGATCGCCAATGTCGTGAGCCTGCTGACGGGCGCCATGTCCGATAATGGCTTCAAGGGGATTGGCGGGCATTTCGACAGGCGGAACAAATTGTTCTTTGCGGTCGAAATGTCGGGGGAAATACGCTTCACCCGGCTCGACACGGATGGCGCAGTAACCGTTGCGTCCAACCTTCAGCGTGTCCCGGCTTCACCGCGTCTTCCCATGCTGATGTCCCGGTGTATAAGCAATACGGCCGCTCCGCAGGAAGTTGCAGAATTCAGGCGGCTGTGGCAGGAACGGGTGCGCACCATTCTGCTGGACCATGGCGACGACCCGGAAGTTTTTGTTGTCACGCCTGGTTGATTGAGCCATGAAAAGAAGCACGGCATTGCAGCCTTTGTCGCGTGAGCACCACACAGCGCTTGTTCTGGCCAAGGCTTGTGAGCGTGCTGCAAAATCAGGCAACAAGGGGCTGATACAAACAATCTGCCAGCGCGCCATACAGGCATTTGCTGATGAATTGGAGCCGCACTTCCACATCGAGGAGCAGTCTTTTCTGCCGCTTCTGTGCAGCGCTGAAACGCAGCCGCTTTCTGAACGGACAAGAGCAGATCATCAACAGCTACGCTCACTGCTTGATGGGTTGCGGCAGAATAATTCCGAGGCATTGGACAATTTTGGCAAATGCTTATCGGTACACGTTCGATTCGAGGAAAGAGAGCTCTTTCCGGCGATAGAATGTTTGCTGCAGGAGGAGGATGGGGATAAAGGGGGATAAAGAGGGGGATAAATGGGACGCACCTTTTTTATGAAGTAGGTGGAAGAAACATGATAAATGACCTTTGGGTACAGAGGCGCGGGATTGACAGTTTGAATATATGCACTCATAACCGCATGATTTTGATTTGGTGCGCTTGACTGGCAAATTTGACCATGCTTATATTGCGACTATGCGCCGTACGGTAATCGTTACGGATTTGTGTTCAAGTCAAACATTGGAAGGGAGATTGCCTGATGAAACTAAAAGAATTTGTTTTGAATGTCGCTTTCATGGCAGTGCTTCTTCCTGCGTTTGTATGGGCACATGAACCTGCAGTAGAGTGGGCGGCAAAGCATGCAGGTAATTATTCTAAGGCTTTTTCCGCCATCGATTCATCAGGCAATACCTATGTGGCATCTTCTCATGATGGTGTCTACACGACTATAAAGCACGATGCCAATGGCGCTGAGCTATGGGCCAAGGAATATGTCAGTGGTAATTGGGACAGCGTGATGGGTATCGCCGTAGATTCATCAGGAAATGCATATATTACAGGGTCTGGCCATGCAGGTTTGTATTTTGATTATATTACGATCAAGTACGATACCCACGGCAATGAAATATGGGTCAGGAGATATGATGGCGGGAGGTATGACATGCCTCATGCGATCACAGTGGATTCCACAGGCAATGTATATGTCACAGGGGCAAGTGACCAGGGAAGGCCTGGCGACTGGACCTCCCCCCTTGCCTATGTGACTGTGAAATACGACACGAATGGGAACCTGTTGTGGGATGTCAGTTATTATTATGGCTCTCAAGATGTCCCCGAAGATATCACTGTGGATGCATCAGGCTATGTATATGTGACGGGCAGGAGCTGGGGTGGTGGGCAGTGGGGCTGCAATGAAGCGCATAATGACTATGCAACCGTCAAATATGATGCAAGTGGGCATCAGTTATGGGCTAAGCGGTATAACGGCCCGGGAGGCTGTGGTAATGGCTGGGGTAATTATAATGATCTGGCTCATGACCTCGCTGTCGATGCGGCTGGTAATGTGTATGTTACTGGTGAAAGTTATCATGATGGGATCACTGACTATGCAACTATAAAATATGATGCCGGCGGGAACGAATTGTGGGTGAAAAGATATGACCGGGGCGTTGCCAGATCCGTGGCTGTTGATATGGCGGGTAATGTCTATGTTACAGGGCGCTGGTTTGATATTCGCGGCTACGCCACCATCAAATATGATGCCAGCGGGAATGAGTTATGGCTAAGAACATTCAGCAGTGGAGAGAGCGAGCCATTTTCAGTCAAGTTGGATACGTTCTCAAACGTCTATGTAACAGGGAATGACTATACTGCCGGAAAAGACTTCTTCACGATAAAATACGATACCAGCGGGACCGAATTATGGGCCAAACGGTATGACAGCTGCGGCGAAGACCACCTTCCTTCTCTTGCCATGGATTCGCACAACAATGTATACGTAACAGGATCCATCCTGGGGCAGGCACTTGTTACCGTAAAATATAACCAGATCGATCCAGGCGCGCCATCCGCGCCGAGGGATCTGACAGCCACAGTTTTTTCATCAAGCCGCATTGATCTTTCCTGGACGGATAATTCTACTGAAGACGGATTTAAGGTGCTGAGATCAACATCAGCGACGGGTTATTATGGTGTGGTTGCGGCCCTTCAGTCCAATTCGACAAGCTATCACGATACAGATCTTTCCGCAGATACTAGCTATTATTATAAGGTAGTGGCGTTCAATGCCGCTGGAGCCTCTGATTATGCCAATCTGGCAGGGAGTAGCGGTTGTGGTGCCGCTTATGTCGCAAGTGCCACCACCTTGCCTTTGCCGCCGGATGCTGTGGCACCAGTCATTACATATGCTGTAGACCCGGTTCCCAATGCAAATGGCTGGAACAATACGGATGTAACGGTTTCTTTTACATGCAGTGATCCTATGCCAGGATCGGGCATTGCGTCATGCCCTGCTCCAGTAACGGTTACCACAGAAGGCGCCGGACAGGTAATCGCTGGCACGGCTATTGATAATGCAGGCAATACTGCAAGTGTCTCGGTCACACTCAATATTGATAAGACGCCGCCCAGCATAATCATCAATAATCCGCAGCAAACCATTTGGCCACCTACCAGCAAAACGGTTAATGTGAATCTGTCCGGATCCATTTCAGACTTGCTGCCTGGGGTAATTTCTGCTTCTTATGTTGTGCATGATGAATATGACATTGTAAATCCTTCCGGTGCTGTGACACTGACTCCAGAGGGCAGTTTTGATTTTACGGTATCACTGGTTGCATCGAGGCTGGCTACGGACATGGACGGCAGGACATACACCATTTTTATAACGGCAGCTGATGCCCATGGGAATATGGCAACCGCAACTCCACTAGTAATTGTACCGCACGATCAAAGCGGTTTATAAGCTGAAACCACGCGTCTTTACAGTCACCTGATCAAAGGCCAATGGAATCATAATGTTTATTTTAATTCCGTCAGGTGCGCTGGGCTGGATTGACCTGAGCCCATGCCCCCCGACCATGGCCGTGAACCCGTTTCCGAGGATGGAGAATGACAACTGGGCTTGCGGTGCAATGCATGGGCGATCCCAGCCAGCCGTGGAGCAAGGTGCTGTTGCAATAGGCGCGTGCGTCCCATGGGAACCCGATGACAAGGAATGAAATGAAACAAGCTGAGGAAATCCGCTATATAGCCCGGCCAGGCGGAATCGCAAGCTTGGGCCTTCAGCGTTATTACTGCCTATGCCGCCATGACGACGAGCAGCGCGCGCGGAGTGGTAAGGGATGTGCCGCAGTTGGAAATCACGAGTAGCAAGTATCAGCAAAATCAGCACAAATACAAACGGCGGCATCATGCCGCCGTTTGTACTGTATATCAATCGTGGCTAGATAACGCGTTTACGCCGCGCTGCCGCCAGACCGGCCATGCCGATTCCGAACAGGGCAAGGCTGATCGGTTCGGGTACAGTGCCGCCTCCGCCAATATCGTCGATCGGATCAAATGAAGAATTGAACTGCCAGGCCAGGATGTCATGGTTACCATAGGCGGCGCCGGTGCCTGAGGTGAAGCCGACAAAGGCGTTGGTTGTGCCGAGGATGGTTGTGAGATCAACGGTATGGCTCAACAGCGCGCTTATGGGGCGGGAGGCGCCTTCACCCTGGGCAAGGCGGACTTCCAGGGTATCGGTTGCGCCATTGTAATCGACCCAGCTGGTCCATATGGCGCCATTGTTCATGCGGTCGACATTGCCTGCCCCGGTAGAGAGATTGGCCTGTAGCACGGAGTCAATGTTACCGCTGAGGTTGATGCCCACGTGGTTGCCGTTGAACTCATCCCACCCGCCATTGTTCCAGGTATCGAATTCAATGCCTACGCTATTGCCAAGCCCGGAATAGCCTATGCCACCGCCGGCTCCCCCCGCAGTATTGGAGACGGTCTGGACAGTGAACACGATGCCATCCGCACCGCAACCGTCACCATCACATATTCCCCCTGAATTATAGATGCGGAAGCGAAAGGCGCTGCTGAAGGAGGCGTCCGCGGCCAATGACACCGCGCTGGTGGAAAAGGCCGATCCGCTTTGCCCCCCCAGGGCCGGTGTCAAACGTAATACTTTGCGGCTCGCATCATCAGTGACGGGCGCCGCGGCATTACCGTTGATTTGCAGACCCGCGGAGCTGGAAAAGTCGGTGAACAGGATGGTGGTCGCCCCGGCGGGTTGTATAGCCGAGAGTAACAATGCAGCCGTGGCGGCGGAAAATACCGAAATCTGTGATTTCATAGGTTGATCCTCTTTCTTTGTTGTTGTTTAGATCTATAAGCAAATACAATGCCACACTATATATTCCTATATTTTTCAAAAATATATCATTTATATGCGGTTATTGTATTGTTAAAGTGTAAATTTATTCGACACATCCTGCCCATACCAGATTCAGGCAGGTAGCACCTCATCTTCAGATGCTCGACAACCTGCTATCCGGCGAGGATTTCGTCCAGCGGAGTCAGCGCGATCTCGGCGCGAAACAGCAGCGCACCTTCGTTGATTAACCCGAAACAGGCGTAGACATGCCGGTTAGCGCCTGATTTGCCCAGCCCCTTGCTGGCCGGGATGATCTCGGGGTCGCCCACCAGCAGTTGCAGCATGTCGTTGCTGCGCAGTCCTGCCAGGGCCACGCGATCGATGGAAAAGCCGTGGGCGGTATAGACCAGCGGATCGCGTTCGAAGTCGTGTCCGAGCTGGCGGGCGCGTTCGAGCAGGGCGCAGGAGATCAGGCTGACCGGGAAGGTCTCCGGGAACTGCACCCGGTCTTCGAGTTCATCGAAATAGACCGTCTGATCGGCCAGAGAACCGGCCAGGAAGTTCTTGGCGTTTCCGGTGTTCATGTACTTGCGCTTGAGAAAATAGGGCTGGTCAGTGAGCCGGCTGCGGTCGCCGAATGCCCGCCGCGATGGCGCCAGTGGTGCGGGCAGGTCCGCCAGAAACAGCGGCTGGCGAGACTCGCGCTTGTTGCCAATGAGCACGATGGTATTGTCCCTGCGGATGACCACCCGGTTACTGAGGGTCGCATTGCCGTCCCTGCGGAACTGCGACTTCGTTATCTCCACCTGAAAGCTCTCGCCGGGCCGCACCACGCTGGCGAAGGTGAACTGGTAATTGCTGAAGCGCAGCCCCTCCTGGGCGATCAGCGCCATTTCGCCATGCGCCTCGCGCCAGCGGCGGATCCGCTCTTCGATCAGGCATTCAAGCTGAAAGCCCAGCGCGATGGGGCCGCCGAAAGGATTGTTGCGAATGCGCGACCACTTATTGTGGTCGTGAAACAGATTGAAGTCGTCGGTGGAGTTGCGGGCGGCATCCAGATGAATCGGCAAAAATACGAAGGATTCCGCCTGGTCTGCTGATTTCATGGATTGCCCCCCGTGTCAGTGGCTACGAATGCCTACATCCGACAGGATACCACCATGTTGGTGAAGATAGGGTGCGTTCCCGGCGAGCCCCGTTATCCGGTTCGCCGGCGTGCCAAAAAAAGGGGGTGGGTGATGCTGCCGGCCTCGAAACCCGCGCCGACACCGGCCGGATAGGCGCAGATCACTGACCCTGTGGGTTGCAATAGATTGCATCATACCCCCATACAACTTATAATCGGCAGCTCAAAAACCTCGGTAGATCAATCCCATAGCCTCGATAAAGATTCCCAGCAGTATCAAACCACTCATTGAAGACGGTCTGGTTGACGATGTCATCCGTCAGCTCAAAAGCGGCAAGGAGGCTACGGTCTATCTGGTTCGCTGTGGTGGAGAAATCCGCTGCGCCAAAGTCTATAAAGAAGCCAATAAACGCAGCTTTCGCCAGGCCGTTGAGTACCAGGAGGGCCGCAAGGTGAAAAACAGCCGTCGCGCCCGCGCGATGGAAAAGGGCTCGCGCTATGGCCGCAAAGAGAAAGAATCCGCCTGGCAATGCGCCGAGGTGGATGCGCTCTATCGCCTGGCTGCCGCAGGTTTGCGTGTACCACAGCCCTATGGATTTTTCGAAGGCGTATTGCTGATGGAAATGGTGGCCGATGCCGATGGCGATGCCGCCCCGCGCCTGGCCGATGTGGACCTGATGTCTGAACAAGCCGTGGAATACCATCGCATGTTGATCGGTCAGGTGGTGCGCATGTTATGCGCCGGGTTGGTCCACGGCGATTTGTCCGAGTTCAATATTCTGATCAGCGCCAACGGCCCGGTGATCATCGATCTGCCCCAGGCGGTTGATGCCGCAGGCAACAATCACGCCGGCCGAATGCTGGAGCGCGATGTCGAGAACCTGGCAAATTATTTGGGCCAATTCGCCCCGGAATTGCGCGGCACTGACTACGGCAAAGAAATCTGGAATCTCTACGAAGCCGGCATGCTCACCCCCGAAACACCGCTCACAGGCCGCGTTGAGCAGAGCACCGAGCTTGCCGACGTGGATGCCATATTGAAAGAAATCGAAGACGTGCGCGCAGAGGCGCTTCGTCGGCAGGAGAGGCTCAAAGCCCAAGATTCAGGCCCATAAAGTTAGCAAGATTCCAATTCTACCCAGTGAAGCAAGGTTGGGTTACTCGTCTTGCAGGCTGACCACATTCGACGCTGTAGGTTGGAAGGCTCATCAGATCGACCTTCTGCATCAACCACTCAGACAACGACGGTGCAATTGCGTCCGCTGTGCTTCGCCTGATAGAGGGCCTTGTCGGCCCGCAGGAACAGTGACTTGTCGTTGTCATCGGCTTGCAGGGTGGCAACCCCCAGGCTGACGGTCATGGTGATGGCCTTGCCATAGCAATAGCTTTCATTAGTGGCGACTGTCTTGCGTATCCTCTCGGCAACCTTTTTGGCGCCTTTGAGGTTGGTATCGCTGAGTACGATGACATATTCTTCGCCGCCATAGCGGAAGGCGAAGTCGATCGAGCGGATGGAGGTCTGGATAATATCGGCACAGGCCCGTATCAGGCAGTCGCCTGTGGCGTGACCATGGGTATCGTTGATATTTTTGAAGTGGTCGATATCCAGTACGATGAGTGACAGGGTCTTGTCATCATGGCGCTGCGCCAGTTTGACCTCCCTGAGCAGGGTTTCATCCAGGGCGGCGCGATTGTTCAATCCGGTCAGGGCATCCTTTTTCGCTTCCTGCAGGGCCTGGCGATACAGGAAGGCGTTGCGCAAGGGGTAGATCAGGATGCACAGCAGGTTTTCCAGCAATGACAATTCGGCCTTGCTGAATCGTTTCTCCTTGGTCAGGGTGATGGTGCCGAGCGGCTCCCCTTTGAGTTCCATGGTGTATTGACAGGAGTGCCGGGTCTTGACGCCAAAGTCATATGCCATGTGATAGTGTGGACTGCTGAACGAGAGGCTGCGGATCGGCAGGATGGCGCTGGCTTCCCGGGCGAAGAGCTCCAGTATGGTCTGGGGTTCCAGGGTGGCCTGGAGTATATTGCCCAATACCAGCAGATGATTGTCTGCCTGCTCCAGTGACTCAAGACTGTGAGTCAAGGTGCTGATGGCTGAAATATCCATGGTTTTCATGGCGCGCACGTCTTTGGATGCATTGCTTGCTAAGGCCATAATCTACACACTCCCTGATGTTTCGTCTATGAACTGTGAAGCGAAAAACATGCCATATCGTGTCAGTTTTATGTAATTATCGACAAAACAATAGTCTATAACCATAACTAAAATCAAGCTAAAATCAGTTGTCAGAATATTGGCGTTTTACCCTGCAAGTGGTTTCCGCTCAGTGTAGGGTATTGCCGGTGGCAGGGTGGGGGCGATCTTCGCCCTGTGGATGATTCGCCGGGCGTCCGTTAATACTACCGGGTGCGGGTGTTGCTGTGAGGGGGGAGGATGAGCATTGGCTACGACGGCTGAACGACTGGAAATCAAATCCGAATTCGATCTTGAACAGGTGCTGCATCATCAGATGGCGACACCGGCGTCATTTCTGGGAGAAATCCTGGTTGAACAGGGTTCAATAACCCGAGAGATACTGCAGCGGGTGCTGGAGCGGCAAAAAGAGGTGCCGGGCCGGCATCTGGGTGATCTGCTCATCGAGATGGGTTTCACCACCACAGAACAGATCAACATTGCCCTGGGCAGCAAGCTGGGCATCCCTTATGTCAAACTCAGTGAATTCGATATCGATCCCAAGGCCATTGCCATGCTGCCGGCCGATATCGCCCTGCAATATAACGTCCTCCCGCTGGCGCTGATCAAAAAACGCCTGATCGTGGCCACTGAAAACCCCTTTGACTGGGAAGCCATGGACGTGGTGCGCTTTCATGTCAATTGCAATGTCGAAATGGTGCTGTCTTCGGCCAATGACATCAGTCTGGCGTTGAGCCGCTATTATAGTAACAATCATGATGTAGAGCTGCTGGATGAGTTGAGCGCCGGTCAGATTGATCCCGACCAGGTGTCGGTCATGCCCGAGGGCGAGCAGGCGCCGCTGGAGATTGAACCGCAGGAGGCGATGCGCAAGCCAGTGGTGCGCCTGCTCAATGCCTTGCTGATGCAGGCGGTGATCCGCCAGGCGTCGGACATCAATATCCGGCCGGAAAAACACCGGATCAATATCTATTACCGGGTGGACGGCAAGTTGCAGTTTGTGCGCTCCCTGCACAAGGGATTGCTGCTGCCGCTGGTCAGCCGCATCAAGATCATCTCCCAGATGGATATCGCCGAACGGCGCCTGCCGCAGGACGGCCATGCCCGTCTGGTGCATGATGATAATGTCATCGATTTGCGCATGTCGGTGATCCCGACTGTCAATGGCGAGAGCGTGGTGATACGGCTGCTGGACAAGGAAGTGGGGGTGAAATCGCTGGATCATCTGGGTTTTCAGGCAAACGATCTGGCCGAACTGCGCCGGCTGATCAGCAAGTCATACGGTATTCTGCTGGTGACCGGCCCGACCGGTTCGGGCAAGTCGACCACGCTGTATGCCTTGCTGAATGAGATCAAGAAATGCGAGCCCCATATCATTACCGTTGAAGACCCGGTGGAGTACAACATCGATGGCGTGGAACAGATAAAAATCTCGACCGCCACGGGTTATACCTTCGCCGAGGCGCTGCGCCATATTCTGCGGCACGACCCCGATGTGATCATGGTGGGCGAGATCCGCGACATGGAAACGGCGAAGATCGCCAACAAGGCGGCATTAACCGGACACCTGGTGTTGAGCTCGGTGCATACCAACGACGCGGCCAGCACCATTACCCGGCTGGTCGATATGGGTGTCGAACCCTATCTGCTCGCGACCACTCTCCTGGGTGTGCTGGCGCAGCGCCTGGTCCGGGTGAATTGCACCCATTGTCTGGTCGAGGAACAGGTCGATCCCGTGGTACGCCAGCAACTGGGCATTGCGTCGGAAGAGCGGTTCCATGTCGGCAAGGGCTGTCCGGCCTGCAATTACTCCGGTTACCATGGCCGGACCATTGTCTATGAATTACTGCCGGTGACCCGCGAGATCGCCAATCTGGTGCGGCGTTCACCGGATGCCCAGGACATCAAGCAGTGCGCCATTACGCAAGGCATGAACACCCTGACGCACAATGCCCTGACACTGGCGCGCCAGGGGCGGACTTCGATTGAAGAGGTTTATGCCACGCGGCTGGATTAGCAGGCTGAGATAACCGGGGTACTTGCCATTTTCTGCGCCGAGAATGCCTGGCCGGTGCTGCCCTTGCTGTCCGGGCCCAGCAAATAGAGATACAGCGGCATGATCGCCTCGGGTTCGGCCAGTGTGATCACGTCGCCCCCGGGGTAGGCCTGGGCGCGCAGCGCGGTTCTCACCGGGCCGGGGTCGAGGCTGTTGACGCGGATCGCGGTGCTGTTTTCCAGTTCGTCCGCCAGGATCTGCACCAGGCCCTCGATGGCGAATTTACCGACACCGTAGGCACCCCAGTAGGCGCGGCCCTTGCGGCCGACCTCATCGCCGGTGAAGACGATGGAGGCATCGGCGGATTTTTTCAGCAACCTGAGGCAGGCGCGGGTCAGCAATAAGGGTGCGTTGAGATTGACCTGCATGACCTTGCCCCATTGCACCAGGCTGTAGAGTTCCAGCGGGGCGAGTTGACCCAGGATGGCGGCATTGTGCAGCAGGCCATCCAGGCGGCCGAATTCCCCTTCCAGGACATCCGCCATCTTCTCGTATTCCTCGGGCGGTGCCTTTCCCAGATCAAGCAGAAAAATGGCGGGTTGCGGATGACCGGCCTGCTCGATTTCGTCATAGATAACCTCGAGCTCTTTCTTCTTGCGGCCCACCAGTATGACCGTGGCGCCGTAAGTGGCAAAGGTTTTGGCGGCGCAGGCGCCGATGCCACGATTGGCGCCGGTCACCAGGATAATCCGGCCCTGCAATAATCCAGCTGGCGGTGTATAGATGTCGGTCATGGGTTTTCCGTGGTCACGGTGTCTACTGATTTCCAGCAGCATACCGTTTTAATGACAGTTTATGAAAAAGTTTCTTTTCCCGCCGGGCGGTTTTCCAGGCGATCCATAATTTGCGTAACGGCGTGAGCGCAATGCGATGTTCCATGACATTATAGCCGTCACGGGCAATCTCTCTGAGTATGGCCAGATAGATTTCCGCCATGATCAGGCCACTGCGTTGCGCATAGCGGTCGCCGGCGGGCAGGGCGGCAAAGGCCTGCTGGTAATAGTCTTCGGCGCGTGATACCTGAAATCCGACCAGTTCGCGAAATGCCGGTGAATCGCGGTGATGGAGAATATCCGCCGGGCTGACATTGAAGCGCGCCAGTTCATCCAGGGGCAGATAGATACGGTCCCGCGAGGCATCCTCGCGGATATCGCGCAGGATGTTGGTCAGCTGAAAGGCCATGCCCAGCAGATGGGCGTATTTCAGCGTGCGGCGGTCCTGCACGCCGAAGATTTCCGCCGCCATCAGGCCGACCACGGCCGCGACGCGATGGCAATACAGGCCAAGATCCTTGAAGCTGGCATAACGGTGCCGATCGAGATCCATTTCCATGCCGTCGATGATCTCCAGGAAATATTCCTGTGGCAGATTGAAGGTACTGATGGCAGGCTGCAGGGCCTGGGTCACCGGATGTTGTGGCGTACCCAGGAAGCAGCGCCCGATTTCCTCGCGCCACCAGGCGAGTTTGATGCGCGCCAGCTGGGTGTCATGGCATTCATCCACCACATCATCCACCTCGCGGCAGAAGGCATATAACGTGGTAATGGCCTGACGCTGGTGTCGGGGCAGAAACAGAAAGCTGTAATAAAAACTCGAGCCGCTGCGCGCCGCCTTGTCCTGGCAGTATTGATCGGGTGTCATGGTGATTCTTGCTGTAGTGGAAATTGGCGGGTTTCGCTTTGACCCCGCATTGAAATAGTCTTTATAGTACGCATATGTCGCAACGATGTGTACCGGTACTTTGAAAAACAGGCATTCATGAATACCAGGATTGTGATGGCGTTGAAATGGTATGCAATCGAGAAATAGATTGACACCATTTTGCTCGGCATGTTGTTGGGCCTGGGTCTGGGCATCGCCTTCAGCAAGAAGGAAATGCCGAAATATACGGGTCCATCCGACCTTGACGCGGCCCGCCAGTCGCTGGATGGCTCCACGCAGTCGATCCGGCAGGGCATGAAGAACATGCTGCCTTAAGGGTTATTCCTCTGTTTTGCTTTCTACGATTTTTGGCGCCATTTCAATCTGCTCGAGCCCGCCAAGCTCCTTGCTGGTATTGAGCCCCAGTTCGGTGAATTTGCGGACGCTGGGCATAATGCGCGTGTCATAGGAGCCGACCGCCCTGTTATAGCTGGAGACGCTGGCCTCCAGGCTGCGGCCCAGTTTGGAGAGATGTTCGGAGAAGGTGGCGAGCCGGCCATGGAGTTCCTCGCCGATCTGACGTATCCGTTCGGCGTTTTCCGCCAGGGCCTCCTGACGCCAGCCGTAGGCAACGGCACGCAGCAGGGCGACAAAGCTGGTGGGCGTGGCCAGCACCACTTTCTGTTGCAGGGAATATTCCAGCAGCTCACGGTCCTGTTCCAGTGCGCTGCCGAGAAACTGGTCGCCCGGGATGAACAGCACCACGAAATCCGGCGCCTGCTTGAACTGGCTCCAGTAGGCCTTGCCGGCCAGTTCCTTGACCCGCTCGCGCACCTTGCGGGCATGATGCAGCAGATGGCGGTTGCGCGTTTCATCATCACCCGCCTCCATCGCGTTCAAATACGCATCCAGCGGTGTCTTCACATCGACGACGATCTCCCGCCCGCCGGGCATGCGGATGATCATGTCCGGCCGGATATCGCCTTCATCGGTACGGGTGTGCTCCTGCTCGTAGAAATCACAGTACTCCACCATGCCGGACAGTTCCGCCAGGCGCCGCAGCGTCATTTCACCCCATTGTCCGCGTACCTCGGGGCGGCGCAGCGCCTGGACCAGGTTGCGGGTTTCACCCTGCAGGGCCTGTTGGGTGTGTAGCAGTGTTTCCAGGTGTTTGCTCAAGGCGCCGTAGGCCTCCTTGCGTTCCTTTTCCATGAGCTGAATCTGCCGGTCGGATTTTTCCATGGTTTCACGCAAGGGTTTGAGCAGGTTTTCGATGGATTTTTCCTTTTGATCCATCTCACCCTGGGCCTTGATGTGCAGTTGCTTCAGATTTTCCTGGGCGAGTTTCAAAAACTCTTCATTGCTGTTTCGCAGTGCCTGGCCGGACAGGGCGCTGAAGGTGGCGCTCATCTGTTCGCGGGCGTTCTCCAAGGCGGCGAGGCGTTCGCGATGATGTTCGGCGTCGGATTCCTGGGTGACCTGTAGCCGGGTGTTTTCCTGGCGCAACTGCGCCAGCCGGTGCTGCATGCGCCAATAGACAAACAGGCCGCCGAGCAGGCCGGTAAGCACCATGCTGATGATGAAGGTTGGCAAGGTTATCTGAGCCATGGTGAGCTGTTAACGGGCGCCATGGTTCGTCAGGCGGTCGACCCACACCAGGATATCGTGCGGGTTGCTGATCATGCCATCGGCGCCCCAGTACTCCGGGGTTTCATCGGAACCGATATACCCGAACAGTGCGATCAGGGTATGCATGCCGGCGCGGTTGCCTGCTTCGATATCGCGCTGGGCATCGCCGATGTACAGGCATTGCCCGGCCGCGCTTCCCGCCAGATTACAGGCGTGCAGCAAGGGGGCGGGATGAGGCTTGCGTTGCTCGACGGTATCACCGCTCACCACGCAACGGGTCCGCCGGTAGAGATCGAGCGCCTGGAGCAGTGGATCGGTCAGCCAGGCCGGTTTGTTGGTGACGACTCCCCAGTTCATGCCGCGTTGTTCGATGGTTTGCAATACCTCCTCCATGCCCGGAAACAAGCGGGTGCGCCGGGCGATATGCCGGCGGTAATGATCAAGAAAGCGCTGCCGCAGCCCGGCAAAGCGCGTGTCATCGTCAGTCATGTCAAAGCCGAACGAGACGATGGCCGCAGCGCCATGGGAAACCACCGGGCGGATGGTTTCATAAGTCCGCGGCGGCTGTCCTTCTTCCATCAGGATGGCGTTGAGGGCATCGGCCAGGTCCGGCGCCGTGTCCAGCAGGGTGCCGTCCAGATCAAAGAGCAGGGTGTGCAACCGGTCAGTCATTACGGATGGCATGAACCAGATAGTTGACGGACACATCTTCATCAAGGCGGTATTGCCTGGTCAGCGGGTTGTAGCTCATGCCGCTCAGGTGCTGCAGTGCCAGGCCCGCCGCGCGCATCCACTCCGACAACTCGGAGGGGCGGATGAAGCTGCCGTAATCATGTGTGCCCTTGGGCAGCATGTGCAGCAGGTAT
>MGXL01000080.1:0-4089 GCA_001801365.1 Gammaproteobacteria bacterium RBG_16_57_12
AGCCACCATCCTTTGCTGCGATCCCCTAAGTCCAACAGGCTCCTAGATCTGAGTGCCCTTGACATTATTTCGGCCGGACTTTTTGGCTTCGTAGAGCATCTTATCTGCAGCCTCGATGAGCATCTCAGCGGTTGTCGCAGACATCGGTACGGCGGTCGCGATACCGACACTGATGGTGACGTGGGGCGCCACCCGGGAATGTGTGTGCGGGATTTCCAGGCCTGCGATGGCGGTGCGTAACAGCTCGCCGACGTGCATCGCGCCTGTGTTATCGGTTTCAGGTAGAATGACGGCAAACTCTTCTCCGCCACAGCGGGCCACGAAGTCAGCGGGCCGCCGGAGACAGTTTGACAGCGCCCTGGCGACTCGCGCCAGGCACTCGTCACCGGCGCCATGGCCATAGCTGTCGTTGTAGTGCTTGAACATGTCGACATCGAGCATGGCAATGGAGATGGTCAGGCCGGCCCTCCGGCTACGCTTCCATTCCCGCTCGCGCATTTCATCAAAGGCCCGGCGGTTGGGGATTTCGGTCAGCGCATCGATCGACGCCATTTTTTCCAGCAGATCGTTCTTGCGCTTCAGGTGCATGTGGGTACGCACGCGGGCCTTGACGACGGATCGGTTAAAGGGCTTGGTAATGTAATCGACCGCTCCCAGATCGAAGCCCCTGGTTTCATCCGCGGCATCACCCATGGCCGTGACAAAGATGACCGGGATGGTCTGGGTCGCAGCATCCGCTTTCAGGCGGCGAAGAACCTCGTAACCATCCATTCCCGGCATCATGATGTCGAGCAGGATCAGATCGGGTTTGCCGGTGGCCACTCCCTTGAGGGCCTGCTCGCCACTGGCCGCGACCATGATCTTGTAGTCGGTTTTGAGCAATGCATTGAGCAGATTGATGTTGAAGCCTTCATCATCAACAATCAGAATTTTTGGCTTATCTTCGTTCATGATCTTGGTTCAAGCGAGTCCTTGAGTCTCATCAGGGTCCGGCTGGCATCATCGAAACGAAAACCGGCAAGCTGTTTTAGCAAAACATCGGCGAGTTCCCTTGTGCCACCCGCACCGATCTGGTTGTGCAACGCCTCCGCTTTTTCGACGGCATCCGGGGACATTTCTGCCAACAGGTCGGCCAGCTCATCAACCAGTCGCGACACGGCTTCGAAGTCCGGCGGCATGGACGGAAGAGCTTGCGTAGTTTCGACGGCCTTATGTTCGGTCAGTATAGTCAAACCGGACATCAGGGACGAGAAAGTGCTTTCCAGGGCGGCCAGCAAATCCGGATCCGAATTTGCAGTCCCGGTCTTCAGCGCCGTGTCCAGGGCCCTGGCGGCGGAGTGAAGATCCATGGCGCCAATCGATCCCGAGATGCCCTTGAGGGTGTGGGCGATGCGCTGTGCCAGCGGTAGGTCTCCGCGCTCCAGCGCCTGGTGGATGATCTGGGCGTCGCCGGCGTGATCGCGGAAAAATTCAACCAGCAACTTGCGCAGCAGCCTGGAATTGCCCCCGACACTCTTCAGCCCCACCACCAGATCGAGTCCGGGCAGACTCCCGGGCAGGACATTTTCCAGCTCCGTAACAGGGGGGGCGGCAGGAGCGCGCGGCACCCGTGCGGTGCGATCACCCGGCGCTATCCACGTGGTCAGGGCCCTGAACAGCAGGTCGGGATCAATGGGCTTGGCCACGTGGTCGTTCATGCCGGCGCGCAGGCACTTGTCCCGGTCGCTCGCCATGGCATTGGCCGTCATGGCGATAATGGGCAGATTATCCAGCCTGGAGATCTTGCGAATGGCCCGGGTGGCTTCGTAGCCATCCATTACGGGCATCTGAATATCCATCAGGACCGCATCGAAAACCTCGCGCTCGACCAGGGTGACGGCTTCCTGGCCATTGTTGGCGATGGTCACCACCAGTCCGGCCTGGGTCAGAAGCTCACGGGCGATCTGCTGGTTGATGTCGTTGTCCTCAACCACCAGAATGCTGGCGCCGCGAATGCCATGCAGGGTTTCGACCTTCCAGGCATCCATGGGCTTGCGGGCAGCGGAGAAGCCCTCCTTGCCAAAGACATTCATGATGGTATCGAGCAGGGTGGACGGCGTGACCGGTTTGACGAGAAAGCCGTCCAGCCTGGCATCGGCCGCCTGCTTCATCACCATCTCCCGGCCGTGCGCAGTGACCATGATGATGGTCGGCATCCTGGCCAGATCGGGATGCGCCTTGATCAGTCTCGACACCTCGATTCCATCCATGCCCGGCATGTTCCAGTCCATCAGGATCAAGCCATACGGGTCGCCTTGTGCAGTACTTTCCAGGGCATCCAGCGCCGCCCGGCCGGATTCGACACAGGTGACGCGGAAAGGAAAGGCACTGAGCATGTCCTCCAATATCTGGCGTGAACTGGCGATATCGTCCACCACCAGCACCTTGAGCTGTTCCAGTTCGGACGGGAACACATGATTCCTCGGCAGATCTTCTTCCCGTATATGGCCAAACCGGACCGTGAACACGAAGGTTGTGCCCACGCCAGGCGCGCTTTCCACGCGGATGCTGCCGCCCATCAGTTCCACCAGACTTTTGCTGATGGCCAGCCCGAGACCGGTACCGCCATACTTTCGGGTGGTCGAGGTATCGGCCTGCGAAAATGACCTGAACATGCGGCTGCATTGCTCTGCCGTCATGCCGATGCCGGTATCCCGGACCGTGAATTCGAGCTCCACCGATCGCTCCGTGAGGCGCAGAGGGGTGACACGTACCACGATTTCACCCTGGTCGGTGAACTTGATGGCGTTTGCCACCAGGTTGAGCAGCACCTGTCCCAGGCGCAGCGGGTCGCCAACCAGTTGGCACGTTCTGCCCGGCGGGATCTGGAACAGCAGCTCCAGCCCTTTTTCCTGGGCTTTGACGGCGGTAAGGCTTGCCAGATTCACGAACACCTGGTCCAGGCAGAAGGGGATGGATTCGATCTCCAACCTGCCCGCATTGATCTTGGAAAAATCCAGGATGTCGTTAATGATGCCGAGCAGCGACTGGCCTGCGTGGAAAATTTTTTCCACGTAGTCGCGCTGCTGCGGCTGCAACTCGGTGCTCAGGCACAGTCGCGACATGCCGATCACGGCGTTCATGGGGGTGCGAATTTCGTGGCTCATGTTGGCCAGGAATTCGCTTTTCAGCCGGTTGGCCACCTCCGCCTGTTCCTTGGCCTCCTGCAGTTCCTTGTTCTGCGCCTCTATCTGCAGCGTGCGCTCCTTCACCTTGTTTTGCAGCAGGATGTTGGATTCGAACAGGGAGAAGGAACTGCCGGTGGAATCCACGCTTCTTTCCACGCGATCCATGAGCACCGCGTTGATCTTGCGCAGGCTGGCGATTTCCCTCTTGAGGGCCTCGGCATCGGACGGCGTGGCCTTGTTATCCATGCCAGGCTAGCCTATGGCAACGCCGGTCAGGGTCTGGTTTACGTGAATGGAGTTGAACTGTTCGCCGTAGGTGTGAAAACCAATGACATTGTTGTCGGTCATGATCTGTGCCATTTCAGCCGCCACGCCCTTCTCGGCCACCTCCAGCCGGCGCAGTATGCACTCGAAGCCGATCACCAGTTTGGGGCTCGGGATGTCTTTTTTGATATCCGCAAAGGTCTCCTTGAGGTTGTTCACGATATCCACGCCGTTGGCGATGGTGAGCACCAGCCCTTCATCGATGGCGCAGTAGAAGGTCAGCGACTCGTCCTCGTTCACTTTCTGGATGGACCTCACATAGTATTCTCCGCCGATCTTCAACATGACCGGATATTTGGAAAAAGTCATCGGCTCCAGCTTGTCCACCGCAAGCCCGACAAACCGGGCATATTCCTGGGCCGCCGGCAGGCCGTTGATCTCGGTCACGATGCGTTTTTCCGGTATGGCTGCGGTGATGACCAGCTTATGCTCGCCCGGTACAAAGTGCTGGGTCTTGAATGTCCTGAACGGATGGGTGGTGACAAACACCGCGAACATGGCGCAGGACGATACGAATTTGCCATCGTGGTAGACATGGGTTTTGGTAAAGGCGAGGTCATCACCGGCAGAGCCGCCTACGATGGGGATATCGCCCAGC
>MGXL01000080.1:4106-4901 GCA_001801365.1 Gammaproteobacteria bacterium RBG_16_57_12
GATGATGTTTTCCTCCGGCACGGACAGGCCGTCTATCAGCAGCATGCCGAAGGCCGATACCCCCGGCTGCGATTTTTTCCGTTCGGCAATGACATGTTTTACATCCAGGCCTATTCGTTCCGCGTCGGATATTTTGAATTCATGAAGTTTATCGATGAAGTAGGTTTTCACCTGTATATCAGGGCTGGCGATACTGACGGCGGAAATGCCTCCGCTGGAAGAGGCCAGCGGCGATGACTCGTTGGACACCGAGACAGCGGCGCCCGTGTAACCGGTCGTGGATATCTCGCCAGACGTGGTACAGGCAATGACAGGCACGTTGAAGGATTCTTTCAGGCCCGCACCCAGTTTGTCCAGGTCCATCCTGGAGGTGCAGAATAGAATCACCGCGGACATGTACGGCTGATCGATCAGCCGCTTGATTTCGGCCAGCGCCTCAGCCACGTCAGCTTTATTGCTGAATCCCTTTTTCACTGAAATATCATCAGACATGATCTTTTGCTCCGTAAAATATTGCCCACAGAAGGCTTGAAATCCGGGATACATTGGATAATGGCGACAGGGAAAAACTACCACGCGGCTCAGTGAAAAATGCGCCTGCGCCGATATTCTGGCTTCACGATAATCATCGAGTTTATCGATCCGGCAGGGAAAATCTTTAGCAGGCTCGATGCGTCATCCACAGGATCCTGGAGCAGATCGGGCAGGGTGAAGTACGGTTCAGAATTCCGTGAGGCTGACAAAGACCTTCCCGGATTCGAGTTTTACGGGGAATTTCGCGGTGCAGCCCACATC
>MGXL01000080.1:4909-5096 GCA_001801365.1 Gammaproteobacteria bacterium RBG_16_57_12
CCGCCACGCCGGTTTCCAGCTCGATGCGCCAGTCGTGCAGCGGACAGGCCACCCTCTTTCCATACACCATGCCCTGTGAGAGCGGACCACCCTTGTGCGGGCAGCGATCGCGCAAGGCAAACACCTCGTCATCCAGGGTGCGGAAGACGGCGATGTTGCCCTGCGGTGTCGTTACGACACGCGCGCC
>MGXL01000081.1:0-8205 GCA_001801365.1 Gammaproteobacteria bacterium RBG_16_57_12
CCCTGGTTCCTGTAACTCCTGATATCCCAGCCATAGGCGTTGAACGCATTCTTGCCCTTGATGTTGGTTGCATAGACATGGCACACCTTGCAGTCCGTGCCTGTTTCATTTTTAATTCTCTGCCAGGTCAACGGATTTGTATAAGGTATCGACATACTGCTGTGCGACGATGGCGTGGAATCATCATCACTTGCGCTCGCGCTGTTAATGCCTGCAACGCTGTACACCATACCGGCCATCAGTACCGCCACGGTTTTAAATAATTTCAGATTTTTCATGTTTCTCCCCCTCTCCAATCTTTATAATACCTGGGCATCATTCATCAACCTCTGAATATACAGAGATTATTTGTTACGTGCCAAGTCATCCATTATCTGCCAGCGAGCCATCAAGTCAACAAATAAATTCCTGCTGATGGCCCTAAAATCAGGGTGGACATTATTCGTGGCAACCTGGTGACGGCAGGCCAATTTCAAGACTCGGTCGCTACCGGATAGACAACATGCTGAATTATTTGCGGTCTCCCTCCCCCCTGAGAAAACGCTCCCGGTAATCATAGGGCAGATTGAAGAATTCCCGGATATTGAAATATTTTTCCAGGGCATGATTGTCCAGGGTATTGATCTCGTCGACCGGGGTCTTGAGCAGTTGTTCTATCTGCCACTGCTCCCTAGCTGAGGACGGGGTGATATCCAGTTCGATATCCGAGGCATGAAAGGAGTACAGCGTATCGTCAATTTTCGGATAGACATGGCGGAACACGGATTTCAACGTGTTGTAGACCGTCTTCTCGAATTCCAGGCTGCCTGTCTGCGCCCAGACGGCCACGGCGCCGCCGGGTAACAGCTTCTGCCTGATGATTTCAAGATATTCCCGGCTGTACAGCGGGCTGGAATAGATGATGGACACCTCCTCGATGTCGATCACCACGGCATGGTAGCGCTCGGAGGTGGTGCGCACATATTCGGCGCCATCCTGAATGATCAGATTCGTCTTGGGCAGGGTCAGCACGCCCTGGTTTTCCTGAGCGAAATATTCTCCAGCGGCCCTGGCGACCACCGGATTGATCTCAACGATGTCCAGCCGCGCTACATGAGGTGACTGCGCGATACGGCTGGCGGTATAACCGCATCCCAGCCCGATATTCAACACCCTGGCGCCGGCGGTGAGATGTTTGACCGTCTGCCAACCCAGTTGCATCTCGGATTCATGCTCGATGCTGTGGCACATTTCCCTGTAGTTGATAAACAACCCCTTGTTTCCCGGAATCTGCCGCGCATGCATCCCCACGGTAACGCGACCAAAAGGCGACATCTCCTGAAAAATGACATGACCAAAGCGGTCATCAAGATCAGGATATTGGGGGGCCAGCGGCGGCAAGGGAGTCTCGAGTGCCCCCGCTATCGGAGCCAGACCGGCAACCGTTTTCGTAGTCGATGCCGTGCCGGCATGCTGCCCCGGCGCTCTATATGTTTGCCACTCGGCCATGCCGATGGCGGCGATGATCACGATCACCGCGCCACGCCACACCCGGCCCTGCGCCAGCATCAGCACCACCAGGAGATTGATGGCGACGGCGCTGATCGCGGTCAGGCGAAATCCCAGTGTGGGCAATAGCCAGAACCCGGCGCAAAAGGTGCCGATGATGGAGCCCAGGGTATCCCAGAAATAGACCGTGCCCGTATCGTGAGTCCCGCTCTCGTGACTGCCGAGATAAAGACCGTTCACCAGAGGAAAGGCGCCGCCGATGAAGAAGGCGGGAATGAACAGATAGATCCAGATCATGGCCCCCCGCAGGAGATTGTTCAGAACCTCGTGCTGAACCACACGGCTCAAGGCATCCATCAGATGCGGTATCAGGTCGTAATTTGCCAGGATCAGGTAGCCATAGGCCGCGGCCGCCAGCTGCATCCACATCACCAGGCGCGGGTTGTTTCCATACCCTCTGGCGATCCTTGAAAATATCAGGCTGGAGCCTGCCAAGCCGGCCAGAAAGGCGGATATCGCCAGCGTGACGGCATGGGTGGTTTCGGTAAAAAACAGGAACAAGACCTTGACGCTGTATATCTCATAGACCAGCGCACTGAATCCAACCCAGAAGATCAGTCCGAGATAAAAAGCGCGCCGGGGATTGGAGTCGCGATTTGACATTCAAAGGCTCTCAATAACAACGTGCCGTACATTCTGACAGAAATCATGGCGGCCGGGCATACACAGCTTTCAGGGATCACGAACCCCGCCCCAGTCCGCCTGATAGACGCGCAGCAGGCTTAGGCGCCATGTATAATGGCCGATATACAGTTTAACAGCATCACCCGGTACCGACTGAAACCGCATGAACCGCAGAAATATGCTCAAAACAGCCCTGGCGCTCATTGTCTGCTCGGGCCTCCCCTTGCCTCGCCTGCTCATGGCCGCCTGGAACAAGCCGGCTTTCCGGTCGGATACCCTGAAGGAAGCGCTCATAGCACTGGCAGGCTCGGCGGAACACACGCCCAGTGATCTGATCGTCATCAAAATACCGGACACCGTGCTGAACGGCGCCGTAGTGCAGATTACCGCCACCACGACACTGGAGAATATCGAAAGCATGAGTATCCTGGTCGAGAATAATCCCAACCCGCTGGTCGCCGTCTTTGAAATGGGCCCGAAGATGGCGGGCTTCATATCGACGCGTATCAAGATGGCGGAAACATCCAGGGTCTATGTTATGGTCAAGGCCAATGGTGTACTCTACAGCGCCTTCCAGCCGGTGCAGGTTCTGGTCGGCGGCTGCTATTGATCAGCCTGGGATAATCCCAAATTTTCAGGACATCAACGTGGAACTATACGATATCAAGATTCGCGCCCAGCTCAAGGAGGATGGGATACTGGTCAAGATACTCATCGACCACCCCATGGAGATAGGCCTGCGCCGGGATGCCCAAACCAACCAGATCATCCCCGCCCATTTCATTCAGGAGCTCACCCTCGAGCACAACGATGAGCCGGTTATGACCGCCCAGCTCGGCCCGGCCATTTCGAAAAATCCCTTTCTGTCCTTTATGATCAAGGAGGGTAATGAGGGAGATAAAATCAGGGTCAGCTGGCTGGACAATCAGGGAAACAGAGGGGCCGGCGAGACGCTCATAAGCGCCGAGCCGGCGCCAGCTTGACAGGCTGCTAATCCTACTGTGTCACAATGCGCCCTTCAGGGCTTTGTGACACTGTAGGACTAACCGAGCACATCCTTGATTATGGAGGTATACCACTCATAGGTATACGCCGCCTCCTGCGCACGGAAGCTGGCGGGGGCGGATAGCGGACTCAAGCCGCCCGCTCCCTCCACACCGACCAGATTCTCTCCCGCCTTGCGGTATACCCCGGCCACCGAGATCCCGTAGTCAGGGTCCAGCAGGCTATAACAGGTGTTGGCCAGTACCGGATCCAGAACCGGCTCATCGTTCAGCAGCGCCACAATGGCGAAGGCGCATACCTTGCCCTGGCTGTTGGCGGCAAATCCGGACTTGGGTATCGGGTCGCCGACACAGGCATCACCGATAACATGGATATGCGGGTGCAACCGGGATTCAAAGGTGCCATAGTCCACGGGGCACCAGCCCTGTTTATCGGTAAGCCCGGCACGGCGAGCAATGGCACCGGCAAACTGGGGCGGGATGATATTGATCACATCGGCCCTGTATCGCTCGAATTCCGTCGCAATAGTCATGTCACGCGGATTGACACGGACCACCTTGCCATCCTGGGTCAGGGGCACCCAGCTTATCATGTCGCCATACAGCCGCTTCCAGCCTTCCATGAACAAGTCCTGTTTGGCGAACCTTTCCTTGGCATCGAGAATAATGATCCTGGATCGTGGCTTGTGCCGCTTCAGATAGTACGCGATCAGGCTGGCCCGCTCATACGGCCCGGGCGGGCAGCGGAACGGGTCTTCCGGTACGGACATGAGCACCAGCCCGCCGTCCGGCATCGCCTCCAGCTGCCGGCGCAACAGAGTGGTTTGCTCCCCGGCCTCCCAGGCATGGGGCATGATGCGGCTGGCGGCCTCATCGTAACCCTCGATCATCCCCCAGCGGAAATCAATGCCGGGGGAGACCACCAGCCGGTCATAGTCGAGCACCGCGCCCTCTTGCAGCCTTACCCGCCGCGCTACAGGATCGATATCAACGGCTTCCTGATGAATCACCTTGATGCCGTATTGACTGCTCAGCCGCTCATAGCCATGACTGATGTCATCCATATTGCGCAGGCCACCCAGCACCAGATTGCTGAAGGGGCAGGTGATCAATCGCCGCCGGCGCTCAACCAGGGTAACGTCGATCGCGGGATCCAGTTGGCGGATATATCGGGCACAGGTCGCCCCCCCAAAGCCACCACCGATCACCACCACCCTGGCCTTGCCGGCACCTGACCGGCAACCTGACATCAAACCGGCCAGTGGCACAGCCATGCCCAGCCTGGCCGTCAATTCGATGAACCGGCGCCGTGAAATGCCCTTCATCGGTCTACAGGATCACTCTGCGACGCCAGATATCCGGCGATCAGCCTGATTTCCTCCTCGGTATATCCCCTGGCATGCCGGGCCATTATGGTCGAGGGGCGGCGCCCGGCACGAAAATCCTGCATTGCCTTTTCGATGTCTGAAGCGCTTTTGCCCTGCAATGGGGGGATCTGGGTATCGGCATTGCTGCCTCCATGGCATACCACACAGGGACCGGCCAGCAGGGCCGCGCGCCGCTCATCGGCATGGCTCGCCGGCAGGAAGGACGATAACAGCAGGAAGGTTATGGGCAGGCAGATCCGGCAACGCCGGCGATGGCCATCATATGAATGAAAGGCACTTGATCCCGGTCCAGGCCATGAAAACGGGGGCGAATTCCTCATAATTCCTCAAGCCATCGTTTGATGTGATCAACCAGCTCATCGCCATGCCCTGTAAAATCGTGATCTGCCTGGCTTATCATCACCTGCCGGTAACGGCGGTTATTCGCCCTGGCGGCTGCCTGGGCGCGGACCTCCTTGTCATGTTCCACTCCGTATTGATCCATCTGGCCATAGATATCCAGGATGGGCAGCCGGAGTTTTACAAGCAGGTCGGGGGTCCACATGCGCGGATCGGTGTAATTGAGCATATACATCCCGATGGCGGCCAATCCCGCGATGTCTTTTTTGCCATTCTCCACCAGGTAGGACGCGCCCATGATGGCGCCTAGGCCATGGCCGATCAGCACGATCTTCTTGTGGTCCCGTTTCTTTAAAAAGCCGATGGCCGCCCAGATGCGGGCAGGCGATTCGTTCAGCAGCACCGAATGATCACGCATGCCCGTGTCGAATCCCAGCACCGGCATTTGGAGTGACAGGGTGGCCCACCCCTGTTTCGCAAGCGCCGTGCGCAGGGGCGCGATGACATCCGGCCAATCCGGGTGGCGACGCATGCCGTGCATGATAATCACCGCTCCCTTGGGTGATGAATCGGCTTCGGTATAAATCGAATAAAACCGGTAACCGTCCGCGTCCAGCCAGTGGACATTGCCCACAACCACCTGGTCGATGACCGCCTCCTGCCAGCGCCGCTCCATGGCCAGGTCCGTCGCCCCGGCGCCCCCTGCCAGCAGGCCCGTAAACACCAGGAACATGAACAGGCATACCCTGAGTTTCATCAATTTACTCCGATTGTTAACCGACACGGCCGCGCCATGGCAGGCCAATTATTATATAAGTGAAATAACAGCGATTGATCAGCGTTGCCGTTCCAGATATTCATCAAATCCGAGCTGCTGCTCGCGATGCTCGGCCACATACTTCAAGGCCTGCATGAACCTTTCACGGGGGATGAAACCGGGAATCCGCAGAATAATTTCAGCGCGCTCGTTGAGAAACATGACCGTGGGGGTCACCTGTCCCTTGATACGGCGGGCAAACTGGTTTTCGTAGCTGTCACGGCCCTGCATGTCAACCAGCGCACGGTTGCCGTTGATATCAATGGCAACCACATCAAAATACCGCTGCGTGGTGTTCACTATGGCCTGATCGCCAAAATTCTCGTCATAGAAGCGTTGGCAGGCCCCGCAGCCATCCTGGTGAAAGAACAGCATCAGGCGTTTGCCCTGCCCCGCGGCTTCGGCGACATCTTCGGGGATATCCAGAAACGACGGCTTGAACCAGGCCGGCAAATCTTGCGAGTGATCCGGCACCCGACCGGCAGGGGGTGCCTCCAATGCAACAACGCCTGCCGGGGAGAGGCTCAGCAAAAGCAGCCCTGCGATACTGCACAGATATCTGACATATCCTGTCCAGACCAACGCCATCATGCCCGCAAGCCAGCCGCCGGAATCCCAGGCTATGGCAGGTTGTTACAGGTACCGGTCATCCAGCCCTGGCCCGAACCTTCCGACCCCGTGAACTTGCGTGAACCGCAGCTCTTCGGATCCCAGTTCCCGCTTTCATTGAAATTCACGATCTTGAGAATCGCATTATAGTAGTAGGGACCCTTGAACAGGGGCTGGGTTATCCCGCCGCTGACTTGCAGCGGATGCTCCACACCGCCCGTGGCAAAGGTATCGCCACCCTGGTTGGCCGGCTGATAGATGGCCTCGGTAGGGCAGGTCGGGTTACACAGCTCCTGGCCAAGATCGTTGAGGTTGACCAGGAGGGCCTTGTTCTTCCAGCCATGCGGGGTTGAGACATGACACCACATGCACTTCATGCGCTTCAGGCGGCTGGCATGTTTGGTATGCAGGTTCTCGCTGCCCGACTTGCGAAAGCCGCTGGAACCCGTGGCATCGGGATCCGCGTAGTTACTATACTGATGGCACTTGAAGCACAGGTCATCGAGCTGATCGGTGCGGGTATCCGGCGTATTGCAGTCAGAGGTACAGGGCGTGCCGGTCATGAAATCGTACTTGCCCTTCAGGATGAAAGGCAGGTCCGAACCATGCGGCCCCCAGGGGGTGCCGTCATAGGTCGCCTGCCCGTCGGGATCCACGGTGCCGCTTGGCGTATCCTGACCGTGACAGTCGGAACAGTACATGGTCTGGGTGCCCACATTGCCGTCCCACGGGGACAGCCATTGCCCGCTGCCGATTATCCCCCGCACAGCCTTGCTGCGGCCGGTGGGTGCAGTGATCGGGTGCCAGGAGCGGTGATTATTCCAGTCCAGATTGCAGGTGCCGAAGTCTTCGCAGGAAAAATTATTGGGGTAGGCCCCCGCCTCGGCGCCCATGTTCTGATTTTCACCCTCGTGCCCGGCCGGCGCCTGGAATTCGCGGGCGTTGCTGGTGTACTGGGTCATGCCGTTGGTGTTATAGGGCGTCAATCCGGCGGTGTATCCCACGGTTAACGGATTATCATAGGCATACTTGGAATGGCACTTGTAGCAGATCTGATACTCGCGGGTGACATAGCTCGCCGTGATGGCATTGCTCATGTCGGCGCCAGACGCCACATTGCCTTTTTTAACGGTAAAGGTGACCGGATCGCTGAAAAATGACTGGCCGGGATAGACCGGCTCCACGCCCCAGGAGCCGCGCAATACGCCCGAAATGATATTGGTATGGGCGCCGCGGCCCTCGACCGCGCTCCAGTGATCATGGGTGCCTTCGACATCGGGGGTCTGCGGATTGGCGGCATTGGCGGCCCGGTTGCGGATCATCCGGTGGGTATTATGGCAGTCGGTGCACTCGACATGGCGGTTCTGTGAGTTGCCCTTGCCCAGCAGCAGCTGCGTCTCGAGAAAATCCTTGCCCGCGCCGGCCACCTTGGCGGTGCCGCCCTCGCCACCGATCGTATGCACTTCCGCGCCGAAGGCGGGCTGATCCGCGCTGGTGATGGGCATGCGGTAGGCGCGCGTGAATTCACTCTTGATGTTCGGTGCCGGGAAATTGACCGTTCCCTGATTGTTCAGGGTGGCGCCATCGGCCGAGTGGCACTGGAAACAGGTTTCTTCAAGGGCGGAGCCGCCCCCCGCCCGCGGCTTGGCCGAGGTGCAGGCGCCTCCGGCATAGGTGGTGCAGGTGGCTTCGCGCAGCAGACGCTGCGCCCCCTGCACCGTATGGGCATCATGGCAGTTCAGGCAGGCGGCCCGCCACACCGGAAAACTGCCGTCCGCGGGAAAGCCCCGCTGGGTGGCCGCGGCTACGGTATAGGTCTCATTCGCCACATTGGGGTTGGCATGGGCGGAATCCGGCCAGCCGCCCTTGTTGTGGC
>MGXL01000081.1:8222-10536 GCA_001801365.1 Gammaproteobacteria bacterium RBG_16_57_12
ATGTCGTTGGCGGTGTTGTAGCCACCCGCCACATTCGGCGCCTGGTTATTCTGGAAACGGCTGAGGCGCAGGAACTTGGCGTTCACCCCCACCTCGGTGCTGCGGATATGCGGGTCGTGGCAGGTGAGGCACTCCACCTTGGCCTTGTTGCCGTCCGCCGGATCGGGGATGAGCGGCAGCAGGGTGTAGATGGGCGCGCCCGTGTCTCCATACGGTTTGCGCGCCTTGACCAGGTCCACCGGTGAAGCGCCGCCGGTGGTGAACGGCGGCGGGCCGTTGAGTTCGCCGTCGGCCGTCACCAGGGCGGCATCATAGGTGATGGAGATCGGATGGTCGTTTCTCAGGTCGATGCCCAGGTTGCGGGTATAGCCGGTGGTGGCGCCGGTGGTGGACATCTTGCCGCTGCCTTCCACACCGCTCATGGCGATGGTCTGGTCGGTCAGGCCGCCCAGGACATTGACCGCACCGATGGCCAGGGTGCCGTCATGGCAGGACAGACACAGTTTGGAAGACGCGGCAATGGCGGCCGGTGTGCCGGCCTCCATGGTGTTCGAGGTGTACATCTGGTAGGTAGCCGTCGTCACCTTGCGGTTCCACAGGGGCGCCGGCACGCTGGTGTCGGCCCCGTGGGGGGTGTGGCAGAACACGCAGATCTGGTCCTGGCTGGTCGCCTTGACGGTGCGGGTATCGGTACCGGTATTGTAGGGGGTGGTGGAGAGGTTGTGCGGGGTATTGGTGATATCCGAGATGCGGTTCGGCCCCAGCGGCCCGGCCTGCGCGGTGTTCA
This sequence comes from Gammaproteobacteria bacterium RBG_16_57_12, assembly GCA_001801365.1. Classification (GTDB taxonomy): domain Bacteria; phylum Pseudomonadota; class Gammaproteobacteria; order RBG-16-57-12; family RBG-16-57-12; genus RBG-16-57-12. The sequence continues at coordinate 9,010 of MGXL01000081.1, forward strand.
GTGTGGCCAGTGCCGCCCATACCGACATCAGACTTATTAGAACAGTGCGGGACATACTGAGCCGACCCATGAGATCACCCTCTTACAAAAATACGTTGAGCCATGCTAACTGACTGTAATTACTATGGATAGTTAGCTGGCCTGTTATATACCCTATATATGGTAGTATTAACTAACTATAACTTATAGCACAACTTCGTGCCTGCCACAAAAAATCTGTACATACCCTGACTCACACTTAACGGTCTTTTGCAGGTTTTCTGAATGCAGGCCCGTACCAGGCCGGTCACCCCTCACTCCACCGTCACGGATTTGGCCAGGTTGCGGGGCTGGTCCACATCGGTGCCCTTCAGTACTGCCACATGATAGGCCAGCAGTTGCAGGGGCACGGTATAGATGATGGGGGAAATCACGTCATCGGTCGGGGCCACGGTGAGCACCTGCACCCCGGGGGTGGGGCTCAGCTGCGCCTCGGCATCGGCGAACACGATCAATTCCCCGCCGCGGGCACGCACTTCCTGCAGATTGGATTTGAGCTTTTCCAGCAGCTCGTTATTGGGTGCGACGGCGATGACCGGCATTTGGGCATCGACCAGGGCCAGCGGGCCATGCTTGAGTTCGCCGGCCGGATAGGCCTCGGCATGGATGTAGGAGATTTCCTTGAGTTTCAAGGCCCCTTCCATGGCCACGGGGTACTGGGTGCCGCGGCCGAGGAACAGGGTATGCTCCTTGTCGCCGAACTGCCCGGCCAGTGAGCGTATGGCCTCGTTCAGGCCCAGCACGTCTTCGATCCTGCGCGGCAGGCTACGCAGCTCTTCCACCAGGCGGCGCTCATCCGCGGCGGACAGGCCGCGCGTCTTGGCCAGCATGATGGTGAGCAGCAGCAGCACCGCAAGCTGGGTGGTGAAGGCCTTGGTGGAGGCGACGCCGATTTCCGGTCCGGCGCGGGTCATCAGGGTATGGGCCGCCTCGCGCACCAGCGAGCTTTCGGGCACGTTGCAAATGGCCAGGGTGTGTTTGCAGCCCAGCCGCTTGACCTCGCGCAGCGCGGCCAGGGTATCGGCGGTCTCGCCGGACTGGGAGACAAACACGATCAGGGCATCCTCCGCGACCACCGGGCGACGGTAACGGAACTCGCTGGCCACCTCCACCGTACAGGGGATGCCTGCCAGGCCTTCCAGCCAGTAGCGCGCCACCATCCCGGCGTGGTAACTGGTACCGCAGGCGATGATGTAAACACTCTTTACGGCTTGCAGCATTTGTGCGGCACCCGGTCCCAGGCTCTGGGGCAGGACGCGGTGATCGGAGAGACGGCCTTCGAGGGTATCCGCCAGGGCGCGGGGCTGCTCGAAGATCTCCTTGAGCATGTAATGACGGTATTCGCCGCGCTCCACGGCATCGGCGGTCAGCTCGCTTTCGCGCACCGGACGCTCGACCGGCACGCCGCCAACATCATAGATGGTCACGCCGTCGCGCCGGATGTCGACGATATCGCCTTCTTCCAGGAAGATGAAACGCTGGGTCACG
>MGXL01000081.1:10543-17023 GCA_001801365.1 Gammaproteobacteria bacterium RBG_16_57_12
GGGCGGCCACATCCGAGGCGATGAAATATTCACCGATGCCGATGCCCACCACCAGCGGACTGCCGCGCCGCGCCCCGATCAGGCGGCCCGGCTCCCGGTTGCTGATCACGCCCAGGGCATAGGCGCCGTGCAGGTCAGCCACCGCGGCGCGCACCGCGCCCAGCAGGTCGGCACCCTGTTCGATATGGTAGTCATATATCTGATGAACGATGACCTCGGTGTCGGTTTCTGAGGTGAATTCATAACCGCTGGCCTTCTGAGTGACGCGCAACTGTTCATAATTCTCGATGATGCCGTTGTGCACCACCGCGACGGTCTTGCGGCAGATGTGCGGATGGGCATTTTCCCGGCTGGGTTTGCCGTGGGTGGCCCAGCGGGTATGGGCGATACCGGTGAGGCCGCGGAAGTTCTTGCCGATCTGCCCCTCCAGACCCGCCACCTTGCCCTGGACACGTACCCGGTCGATGCAGTTGCGCTCGTCCAGGATCGCCACTCCGGCGGAATCATAACCGCGGTATTCGAGACGCTTGAGCCCCTCGACCAGTATGCCCACCACATCCCGCTCTGCCACTGCTCCGACTATGCCACACATCTTGATCGCGCTCCGGGTTAGTGTTTGCTCTTTTTTTGCGGCCGCTTCCAGCCCGTGACGGTTTTCTGGGGACTGCGGCTCAAGGTCAGTTCACCGGCCGGCGCATCGCGGCAAATCGTCGAACCGGCGCCGATGGTCGCACCGGCTCCGACCTCAACCGGCGCCACCAGCTGGGTGCCGGAACCGATAAAGGCATCATCGCCGATGATGGTCTGGTGCTTGTTGGCGCCGTCATAGTTGCAGGTGATGGTGCCGGCGCCGATGTTGACATTGGCGCCCACCGTGGTGTCACCCACATAGCTGAGGTGGTTGATCTTGGAACCTGGCCCGACCTGCGCCTTCTTGATCTCGACGAAATTGCCGATCCTGGCGCCATCGGCCAGCTGTGTCTCGGGGCGGATACGGGCGAACGGACCGATGGCGCAGTGATTGCCGATGACCGATTGCTCGATCACCGAATTGGCCAGGATGGTGACGTCATCGCCCACCACCACATCGCGCAACACACAGTTGGGACCGATGTTGACCCGGTTGCCCAGCCTGACCTCACCTGACAACAGCACATTGATATCGATACAGACATCGCGGCCCACCGTAACCTTTCCGCGCACATCGCAGCGCGCCGGATCGCGCAGGGTAACACCCTGCGTCATCAACTGTTGCGCCTGCAGGCGCTGATAAGCGCGCTCCAGCTCGGCCAATTGCTGCTTGTTATTCACGCCCATGATTTCTTCCAGTGAGGCCGGCGCCACCGTCTGCACCTCGACACCCTCGCCGACCGCCATGCCCACCACATCGGTCAGATAAAATTCGCCCTGGCTGTTGTTGTTTTCCAGGCGGCTCAACCAGGCGCGCAGCCGCCGCGCGGGAATGGCCATCATGCCGGTATTGATCTCGGCGATAGCGCGCTCGGCGGTATTGGCATCCTTGTGTTCGACGATGCGCGCCACCTTGCCGCGGGCATCACGCACGATCCGGCCATAACCCGTCGGGTCGGTCAGGGTGGCGGTGAGCAGGCCGAAACCGCTCTGTTCGGCAGCCTGCACCAGCCGTGATAATGTCTCGCGGCGCACCAGGGGCACATCGCCGTACAGCACCAGGACAATATCGTCGTCCGGCACCCGGGGCATGGCCATTTCTACCGCATGGCCGGTGCCGCGCTGCTGCGCCTGCTCCACCCACTGCACCCGTAAATGCGTCAGGCGCTCGCGCACCTGCTCCCCTCCATGGCCATAAACGACCTGGATAATGCGCGGACCCAGCTCGCGGGCCACATCATGGACATGCTCGAGCAGGGAGCGGTCACCCAGTTCATGCAGGACCTTGGGCAGATCGGATTTCATGCGGGTGCCCTGGCCGGCCGCCAGGATGATGATGGAAAGAAGGGGTGTCATGCAGTGTACTTGCTTTTATCATATGTAGGGTAGGTTAGGCGCGTTTTTTGCGCCGTAACCCACCCTACATCTACATTGATCAGGCAAGCGCCATTCAGGGCTGTCATACAGAGTGCGTCGCTTATCATGTTAAATAACGAAAAAGGGGCAGTCGTTGGCTGCCCCTTAGTATATACCATATGAACAGGTTCTCAGCGCGCCTGCTTGCGCAACCTTTGAATGGTTTGCAGCTTGGCCACCGCCTCGGCCAGTTCGGACTGGGCCTTGGCGTAGTCGATATCACCCTTGCGGTCCTTGAGGGCCTCTTCGGCGCGCTGTTTCGCTTCCAGCGCCGCGGCTTCATCGATGTCCTTGGCGCGCAGGGCGGTATCGGCCAGCACCGTCACGCAGTGCGGCTGCACCTCCAGCATACCGCCGGAGACATAATAGAACTGCTCTTCTCCGCCGGGGGTCACCACCCGCACCTCGCCCGGCTTCAACTGGGTCAGCAAGGGGGTGTGGCGCGGCAGTATACCGACCTCGCCCATTGCTGCCGGCGCGAAAACCATCGCGGCGGGGCCGGAGAAGATCTCTTCCTCGGCGCTGACTATATCAACATGAACTGTCATGGCCATTTCTCGCTCCTGGGACCTACTTCAGGGTCTTCGCCTTTTCCACTGCTTCTTCGATACTGCCCACCATGTAGAAGGCCTGTTCCGGCAGGTGATCGTATTCACCGGCGACAATACCCTTGAAGCCGCTGATGGTATCCTTCAGCGATACGTATTTGCCCGGCGAACCGGTAAAGACTTCAGCCACGAAGAACGGCTGGGACAGGAAGCGCTGGATCTTGCGCGCGCGGGATACGGTCAGCTTGTCGTCCTCAGACAGCTCGTCCATGCCCAGGATCGCGATGATGTCCTTCAGTTCCTTGTAGCGCTGCAGGGTGCCCTGCACCGAACGGGCGACATCATAATGCTCGTGCCCGACGATCAGCGGGTCCAGCTGGCGCGAGGTCGAATCCAGCGGGTCCACCGCCGGGTAGATGCCCAGCTCGGCGATGGAGCGCGACAGTACCACGGTCGCATCCAGGTGCGCGAAGGTGGTGGCCGGTGACGGGTCGGTCAAGTCGTCCGCCGGCACGTATACGGCCTGGATGGAGGTGATCGAACCGGTCTTGGTGGAGGTGATGCGCTCCTGCAGCACGCCCATTTCCTCGGCCAGTGTCGGCTGATAACCTACCGCGGAGGGCATGCGGCCCAGCAGCGCGGACACCTCGGTGCCGGCCAGGGTGTAGCGGTAAATGTTGTCGATGAACAGCAGCACGTCGCGGCCTTCGTCACGGAAGAACTCGGCCATGGTCAGGCCGGTCAGGGCCACGCGCAGACGGTTGCCCGGCGGCTCGTTCATCTGGCCATACACCAGCGCCACCTTGTCCAGTACGTTGGATTCCTTCATTTCGTGGTAGAAGTCGTTACCTTCGCGGGTACGCTCGCCCACGCCGGCGAATACGGAGTAACCACTGTGCTCGATAGCGATGTTGCGGATCAGTTCCATCATGTTCACGGTTTTGCCCACGCCGGCACCCCCGAACAGACCGACCTTGCCGCCCTTGGCGAAGGGGCATACCAGATCGATAACCTTGATGCCGGTTTCCAGCAGTTCGGCGGAAGCGGCCAGTTCTTCATAGGCCGGCGCCTTGCGGTGGATCGCCCAGCGATGTTCTTCGCCGATCGGGCCGGCTTCATCGATGGGCGTGCCCAGCACGTCCATGATGCGGCCCAGGGTCTTCTTGCCGACCGGCACCGAGACCGGCGCACCGGTGTTGTCGACCGCCATGCCCCGGCGCAGACCGTCGGTGCTGCCCATGGCAATGCTTCTGACGACGCCATCGCCCAGCTGTTGCTGGACTTCCAGCGTCAGATCGGTTTCATTCACCTTGAGCGCGTTATACACCTTAGGCAGCGATGCACGCGGGAATTCCACGTCGATTACCGCGCCAATAATTTGAACGATCTTGCCTGAGCTCATGTTTCAGTCCTCAACAAATAACAAAAATCTGTTTGCCTAGTATGGCGGATATAGTCTCGATCCCTCACCCCATCCCTCTCCCGGAGGGAGAGGGGGATGTGGTAAAAAGAATTTTTTATACTGCGGCCGCGCCGCCGACAATTTCCGAGATTTCCTGCGTGATCGCCGCCTGGCGCGCCTTGTTATAGACCAGCTTCAACTGGCCGATCAGATCACCGGCGTTATCTGAGGCCGCCTTCATGGCCACCATGCGCGCCGCCTGCTCGCAGGCGATGTTTTCCACCACGCCCTGGTAAACCAGTGATTCGATATACCGCTCCATCAGCACGTCCAGCACATCCTTGGCCTCCGGCTCATAGAGATAATCCCAGTGATGCTTCATGCTGACTTCCAGCGCCTCGGCCCGGATCGGCAGCAACTGGTCGATACACGGCTTCTGCGTCATGGTATTGACGAACTCGTTGAACACCAGATACACACGGTCCAGCTCGCCACTGTTATAGGCATCCAGCACCACCTTGATCGCGCCGATCAGATCATGCGCATGCGGCGTATCGCCCAGATGGGTCTGCTGCGAGACGATGTTGGCGCCGATGCGCTTGAAGAAACCGGCGGCCTTCTGCCCGATGACGGTCAGGGTGATCTGGGCACCCTTGTCACGCCAGGCCTTCATGTCCCTGAGCATGGTACGGAACATATTGCTGTTCAGGCCGCCGCACAGGCCGCGGTCCGACGATACCACGATATAGGCGATCTTCCTGGCATCGCGGTCCAGCAGATAGGGATGTTTGTACTCGGGATGCGCATGGGCCAGATGGCCGATGACATTTTTCATCTTGCCGGCATAGGGACGCGAGGACCGCATGCGATCCTGCGCCTTACGCATCTTGCTCGCCGCGACCATTTCCATGGCCCGCGTGATTTTCTGCGTATTCTGGATGCTCTTGATCTGGTTGCGGATCTCTTTACCGACTGCCATGTTCGTCTACCTTTTACCAGGTGCTGCTGGCTTTGAACTTCTGGATCGCGCTGCGCATCTGCGCGGCGATGTCGTCGTTATAGTCGCCGCTTTCATTGATGCGCTTGAGCAGATCGGCGCTGTTGGAACGCACGTAGGCGTGCAATGCGGCCTCGAAGTCCACGACCTTCTTCACCTCCACGTCATCCAGGAAGCCTTCATTCGCGGCGAACAGCGAAACGGCCATCTCGGCGACGGACAGCGGCGAGTACTGCTTCTGTTTCATCAGTTCGGTAACACGCTGACCGCGTTCGATCTGCTTGCGGGTCGCCTCGTCGAGGTCGGAGGCGAACTGGGCAAAGGCCGCCAGTTCGCGGTACTGGGCGAGATTCAGACGCACACCGCCGCCGAGCTTCTTGATGATCTTGGTCTGCGCCGCACCACCCACGCGCGACACCGACAGACCGGCGTTGATGGCGGGACGGATACCGGCGTTGAACAGATCGGTTTCCAGGAAGATCTGCCCGTCGGTGATGGAGATCACGTTGGTCGGCACGAAAGCGGATACGTCACCGGCCTGGGTTTCGATGATGGGCAGCGCAGTCAGCGAACCGGTCTTGCCCTTCACCTTGCCCTCGGTGAACTTCTCGACATATTCGGCATTGACGCGCGAGGCGCGTTCCAGCAGGCGGGAGTGCAGATAGAACACGTCGCCCGGATAGGCTTCGCGGCCCGGTGGACGGCGCAGCAGCAGCGATACCTGACGGTAGGCCCAGGCCTGTTTGGTCAGATCGTCATAGACGATCAGCGCATCCTGACCGCGGTCACGGAAGTATTCGCCCATGGAGCAGCCGGAATAGGGCGCGATAAACTGCATGGCCGCCGACTCGGAAGCGCTCGCCGCCACCACGATGGTGTGGCCCATGGCGCCGTGCTCTTCCAGCTTGCGTACCACGGCGGCGATGGAGGAGGCCTTCTGGCCCACTGCCACATAAATACACTTAACCCCGGTGCCCTTCTGGTTGATGATGGCATCCACCGCCACGGCGGTCTTGCCGGTCTGGCGGTCACCGATGATCAGCTCGCGCTGGCCGCGGCCGATCGGCACCATCGCGTCGATGGACTTGAGGCCGGTCTGCACCGGCTGCGATACCGACTTACGCCAGATAACACCCGGGGCGATTTTTTCGATGGGCGCCGAGGACTGGGCTTCGACCGGACCCTTGCCGTCTATGGGAATACCCAACGCATCGACCACGCGGCCCAGCAGGGCTTCGCCGGTGGGCACTTCCAGGATACGGCCGGTACACTTGGCGGTATCGCCTTCGGTGATGTGCTGGTAGGAGCCGAGGATCACCGCGCCGACGGAATCACGCTCCAGGTTGAGCGCCATGCCGAAGGTGTTGCCGGGAAACTCGATCATCTCACCCGACATGACATCCGACAGGCCGTGAATGCGCGCGATACCGTCGGTCAGGCTGACCACGGTGCCCTGATTGCGGCCTTCGGTGGCGATTTTGAAACTT
>MGXL01000082.1 GCA_001801365.1 Gammaproteobacteria bacterium RBG_16_57_12
TTTTGACGAGATGGTCTGCTCGCATGATTACGGCGTGCCCAAGGAAAGTCTCGAGTTCTGGCAGATGCTGTATGCCAGGCATGACATACAACCGGAGCATGCCCTGTTGGTGGATGACAGTCTGGCCGTGCTGCGGGCGGCACGCCAGGCGGGGGTGGCGCAACTGCTGGCCGTCAGCCAGCCGGACAGCCAGCGGCCGGGACGCAAGATTGATGAATTTTTTACAGTGGAGAGTTTTGCCGATATCCTGCCCTGATTCGGAAGCCGAGCAGAATCAAGTGGCACCCCATTTTTTGAACCGTTGACGGCAATACTTGAGCAGGGCCGCATAATCCGGAAAAAACAGCTCGAAATTATCCTCGGCGGGCTCATCGAATTCGCAATAATCGTTCTTGTATTCGCGACATACCTGCGGCCGGCTAAAATAGATATTGCACCGGCCCTCGGGGCTGAGGTGCGAGCAGCGATTGTTGACCAGCAAAAACCAGCCGTCCTCATCCTTGTAGATCTGTACATTCTCGTGGGAGATCTGCCACAGCATATGATCAAAGTCATGCTTGGAACGTGGCGTGGCCAGTTGCTCGGTAATATAGGTGCAGCACTTGGAGTTGGTGCAGAAGCCGCATTTGTTTTCGCTGGTGATCTTGATCGTGCGTAATGATTTCATGGGGCTGATAGAGTAATGCCATTATATCTTGAAGATAGGCCTGTCATGATATCACTCAATACCGATATAATCATGATGATTATTCTTGTTTAGAGATTCACAATGGATCGATTTGCAGCCCTGACCCGCTGGGTGGTCGATGAGCTTGGGTATTCCCGGGCTGATCTGCGTCCGGCATCGAGTGATGCCAGTTTCAGACGTTATTTCCGCTTCCATGATCGCGGCATCGGTTATATCGTCATGGATGCGCCGACGGACAAGGAAGACATCCGGCCCTATATCCATGTGGCCGAGCTGATGTTGGCGATAGGCCTGCATGTCCCGGAGATCCTGGCGCGTAATCCCGGCCAGGGGTTCTTGTTATTAAGCGATTTAGGCACCAGCGACTATTTGTCCCGCCTGACCGGGGAGAGTGTTAATGGTCTATATGGCGATGCCCTGGAAGCCCTGATGCGCCTGCAATTGCAGGGTGCCGCAAGTGCCGGTGAATTGCCCGATTACGATGAAGCGCTGTTGCAGCGGGAGATGCGGCTGTTTCCCGAATGGTATTTGGGCACGCACCTGGGTATTACGCCTGATGCCAACTCTACGGCTGTTCTGGAACAGACATTCGCCCTGCTTTGCCGCTCGGCGCTGGAGCAGCCACGGGTGTTTGTGCACCGTGATTATCATTCCCGCAATCTGATGGTTACTCCGGAGAATAATCCGGGCATTCTGGATTTTCAGGATGCCGTGCATGGCCCGGTGACCTATGATCTGGTCTCATTGTTGCGCGATTGTTATGTCGCCTGGCCCAGAGAACAGGTCGAGCGCTGGGTAATGGATTATCTGGGGCAAATGCATCGCCGGCAATACCTGCGTGATTGTGACGAGCAACAATTTTTGCGCTGGTTTGATCTGATGGGGGTGCAGCGCCACCTCAAGGCCATCGGTATCTTTGCCCGCCTCAATCATCGCGACGGCAAGCCGGGCTACCTGAAGGATATCCCGCGCACGCTGGGCTATGTGATCGAGGTGTGCAGCCGTTATCCGGAACTGGCGGCATTCCGGGAATTCCTGGCGGCCCAGGTTAGGCCTCGTTTGGGAGTCCCTGACACGACGCGGCGCTCATCTTCCACGGGCATGTCATGAAGGCCATGATCCTGGCTGCCGGCAGAGGCGAGCGCATGCGGCCCCTGACCGATACCACACCCAAGCCCTTATTGCAGGCCGGTGGCCGGTGCCTGATTGAGTATCACATCGGTGCCCTGGTGCAGGCGGGGATCAAACAGATCGTCATCAACCACGCCTGGCTCGGCAAGCAGATTGAACAGACCCTGGGGGATGGCAGTCATTATGGCGCCGTCATATGCTACAGCCCCGAAGAAGTCGGCGGCCTGGAAACCGGCGGCGGGATCTATCAGGCCTTGCCCTTGCTGGGGGATGCGCCCTTTATCGTGGTGAATGGCGATATCTGGTGTGACTATCCGCTCGGCCGGTTGAGGGCCAAGGTACTCGGACATCATCTTGCCCATTTGATTCTCGTGGGCAATCCCGAGCATCATCCGCAAGGGGATTTTGCCTTGCAAGAGGATGGCAATTTATCCTGCAACGCTCAGCCCCGGTTGACGTTTAGCGGTATCGGGCTGTACCACCCGGAATTATTTGTTCAATGCCGCGCCGGACGTTTCCCCCTGGCGCCCCTGTTGCGGGAGGCGATGGACAGGCAACGTGTCAGTGGTGAATATTATCAAGGCCGATGGTTCGATGCCGGCACTGTGCAGCGGCTGCGGGCACTGGATGCCTCTCTCAAGCGCCGGGGAGTCTGAGGATCTGGCTTCACAGGCGCCACCTCGGTTCATTCAAAACTATTGAAATATGAATACGCTTGGGTCAGTATCTTGGGGAATAAGCATATGAGTGTGTACGGGTTTGAACATGATTAATGTGCTGATTGTGGATGATCATAGTCTGGTGCGCTCCGGGATCGCCCGCATTCTCAATGATGTACCTGATATCAAGGTTGTCGGGGAGGCGGAGAGTGGAGAAGATGCTCTGCGCCAAGTAAGCCTTATCAGGCCAGATGTAGTGTTAATGGACGCCAATATGCCCGGGATAGGCGGCCTGGAGGCTTCCCGGAAATTGCTGCATAACCACCCTGATATAAAAATTCTGGTGGTAACGGTATATGGCGATGGACCTATACCCATGCGATTTCTGGAAGCCGGTGTATCGGGATATCTGACCAAAGGTTGCAGCGCTGAAGAGATTGTCACCGCCGTGATGGAAGTTTACGCCGGACGCCATTACCTGGGCAGAGAGGTGTCGCAGCATCTCGCCATGTCCATGGTGACGGGGATACCCGAAAATCCTTTTAGCAAGCTATCCCAGCGCGAGTTGCAGGTGATGATCATGGTTATCCATGGGTACAAGATCAGTGAAATTTCCGACAGCTTGTGCCTGAGCCCAAAAACTATCAGCACCTATCGCTGCCGCTCCTTTGAAAAACTCGGCGTGCGTAATGACGCCATGCTGGCCAAATTGGCCCTGGAATACGGATTGGTGGATACGGTACCACAACAGGCGCCTACTCCAGCGCAATGACAGATTGTGTGCGCTGTTTTGTCTCCGGTAAGGTGCAGGGGGTGTTTTACCGTGCCTCAACCCAACGACAGGCCAGGCAGCTGGGCCTGACCGGTTATGCTCGTAACCTGGCGGATGGACGGGTGGAGGTGGTCGCCTGCGGGGGACGGCAGCAACTGGAACACCTGCAGGCCTGGTTATGGCAGGGACCACAACATGCGGAAGTTGCCGATGTCCGATGTGAAAAGATTGAAGTATTGCGCTCCGCTGATTTCATTACACGATAGTTTTAGATGAGGGCAACCCATGAATAGATTCTCGCTATTACTTTGTGCCGGGCTGCTTTCAGCCTGCGCCGGACTGGATGTGGAGGAATATTCCGAGCTGGAAGAGGGCGACAGGGCGGCGATTCTTAAGCTGGATGAGAAACTGAACAGCCTGCATTTCGAAATCGCCACCATGGTACAGCAGGGAAACTGCGATACGGATTTTCAATGCCGCAGCCTTCCCGTTGGGGAGAAACCTTGCGGCGGGCCACGCTATTATTATCCCTATTCGGTTTCGAGCATGAACAATAGTGTATTGATGGGCAAGGTGACCGAATATGGCCGGCTGGATAAGGAGCGCAACATTAAATTGAACGCGGATGTATCCAATTGTGTCGCTGTGCGTGATCCCGGCGCACGCTGTGTGGCAAGGAAATGTATGGCGCAATAGTGTAGTTGTTAACGGCGGTACCAGCGCTTGCTCAGCGCGCTCAGCACCAGTTGCGGATATTGATACTTGCCCAGACTGCCATTATAGCGGGCCAGGGCCCGTGACAGATTGCCGTTTTCCTTGTCGTAATAATAGCGCAGGATGGTGCAGCCCATGCGCAGATTGGTATCGACCTGGAACAGGTTGTCCTTGGGGCGGCCGATTTCCTTGAGCCAGAATGGCATCACCTGCATCAGGCCTTGCGCGCCCGCGCTGGAGATGGCCCAGCGATTGAAATTGCTCTCCACCTCGATGACGGCGATCACCAGTTCCGGCGGCAGCTTGACGCGAGTGGCTTCATGGTGAATGCGCTTGAGCAGCGCCAGACGCTCGGCGGGATCCGGTATCTTGCGTTCCAGCCGCAGCGACATGTCCATCAGCCAGACCTCGGCATCGAAGCGATCAGTAAAGCTGCTGCTGTCCTCCACCGCCTGCTTGAGCAAAGCACGCAGTTCTTCATTGGGCTGCTGTTCCAGGATGGCGGCGAAGCCGCTGGAGCTTATGAGACAGCACAGCACCAGCAGCCCGGCCGGCATGATCCGCCGTGGCCTGGGCCCTGTGCCGTGCATTGAATGTGGTCGCTCCATATTCATTATTTCGGCTGAATCTGTACCATATTTACCGCCCAGGCACTGCTTAGACCAGGATTAACAAACGGACAATTTATTGCGCAGGAACGCGATGATATTTTCCCGTGGGATATCCTCGCTTTGGCTATCGCGGCGCCCCTTGTACTCTACCGTACTCGACTCCAGGCTACGGTCGCTGATCACGACCCGACAGGGAATGCCGATCAGATCCATATCGGCGAACATCACCCCGGGGCGTTCCTTGCGATCGTCGAGCATTACCTCAATGCCCGCATTACACAACTCGTCATAAAGTGTATTCACTTCATCCTGCAATCGCGGTGATTTATGCAGATTAATCGGCAACAAGGCCACCTGGAACGGGGCCAGCGCCTGCGGCCAGATGATGCCCCGGTCGTCATGATTTTGTTCAATGGCGGCGGCTACCACGCGCGAGACGCCGATGCCATAGCAACCCATCTGCATGATACGGCCTTGACCGGTTTCATCCAGACAACTGGCATTGAGTGCCTGACTGTATTTGTCGGCGAGCTGGAAGATGTGCCCTACCTCGATGCCGCGCCGGATGGCAATCTCACCCTTGCCATCCGGGCTGGGATCACCAGTTACGACCTTACGGATATCGGCAGTGGCAGGTTCCGGCAGGTCCCGGCCCCAATTGACGCCGGTCAGATGCCGGCCATCATGATTGGCGCCGCAGACGAAATCACTGCACTGCGCCGCGCTGTGATCGGCAATCACGCGGATGCGCAGGCCGACCGGGCCGATTGAGCCTGGGTCGCACGATGCGATGGCACGCACCTGCTCGGCGGTCGCGAAGGTCAAAGGCACGTGGACCTGAGGCAGCTTTTCGGCTTTGACTTCATTCAGACTGTGATCGCCGCGCAACACCAGGGCGACGACATCGTTGTTGGCGCCCTGTACCAGCAGGGTTTTGAGGCATTGACTGGCGCCAATACCCAGAAAGTTGCTGACTTCCTCGATACTGTGCTGGCCGGGTGTGGCCACGGATGCCATGTTGGCTCCGGGTGCCTGGCGCGGTTTGATCGGGGGCAGCGCCGCCGCCAGCTCGACATTGGCGGCATAATCGCTTTGGGTGCTGAAGGCGATATCGTCCTCGCCCGCATCGGCCAGCACATGGAATTCATGCGAGCTCTTGCCGCCGATACTGCCCGTATCCGCCTGCACGGCGCGGAAATCCAGGCCCAGACGGCTGAAAATCCGGCAATAGGTCTGGTGCATGAGATCATAAGTCTGCTGCAGGGAATCGGTGTCCAGATGGAAGGAATAGGCATCCTTCATCAGGAATTCGCGGGCACGCATCACCCCGAAACGCGGGCGGATTTCATCACGGAATTTGGTCTGGATCTGATAAAAATTGGCGGGCAGTTGCCGGTAGCTGCGTATTTCGCGGCGGGCGATATCCGTGATCACTTCTTCATGGGTCGGGCCAAGGCAGAAGTCACGCTGGTGACGATCCTGCATGCGTAGCAACTCGGGTCCATACTGCTCCCAGCGTCCCGATTCCTGCCACAGCTCGGCGGGCTGTACCACCGGCATGAGCAATTCCTGGGCGCCGCTGCGATCCATTTCCTCCCGCACGATGGTCTCCACCTTGCGCAGCACCCGCAGCCCCAAAGGCAACCAGGAATACAGGCCTGAAGCCACCTTGCGGATCATGCCGGCGCGTAGCATCAGCTGATGACTGATAACCTCGGCATCGGCCGGCGTTTCCTTGGTGGTGGACAATAAAAAGCGGGATACTCGCATGATCAGTTATGTCCTGCTGTAGTGAATGACAGAGCGATTTTAGCTGTTGCAGCCGGCCCGGGTACAGTGCTGAAAAGCTTCAGGCACGAAAAAGCCCCCTGCCGGTAATCCGGCAGGGGGCTGCGAAAGGTCAGTTAACGACAGAAACCGTTTCTACAAAGGTAATTTCATCAAAGGTGCGACGCAGTGACTTGCTGGTGAAGTTCTGCATGACTGCGCCCCCGGCCCAGGCCACGGTATCACCGGCCTTGACGTTAACCGGGGCCGAGGCTACCCATACCTCGCGACCGCTCATGTCCAGTTGCAAATAGGTATAGCCGGCGGCATGAGTCACCTTCACGACCTTGCCCTGATGCTGGGGTGCTGCGGGTGGCGCCGCCGCTTCGGCGCCTGGGCTGCCCATGGCGGGATGTGCGGCCATACCCGCATGCGGATCGGCTGCGGCGGGCTGCGCGGGGGCGGGCTGCTGGGCGGGTGCCTGAGTTTGCGCCGTCTCACTGCTCTCTTTGGAGCAGCCTGACAGGAATACGGAAGCGGTCATTGCCAAAAGGATTGCAAATTTTTTCACCGATGTTCTCCATGATCAAGAAATATATAAGCCCGAAAATGTATCATTAATCCGACGGTTACGCACGTGCATTTATTACTTTTTCTATAATGCCGGCGGTTGTGCCTGTCTTCAGGATATAAAGCGCATGGACAGATCGATGGCTTTAATGTCTTTGGTGATTCTCCCGATCGAAATGTAATCGACGCCGGTTTCAGCGATTATTCTTATGTTATTCAATGAGATACTTCCAGAGGCCTCCAGCGGGATGCGTCTGGCGGTCAGAGTGACCGCCAGACGCAGTGTCCGGGCATCCATATTATCCAGCAGAATCCTGTCAACAGGGCAGGCGAGGGCTTCCTGGAGCTGCTCCAGGGTTTCCACCTCCACTTCCAGAAAGCTGGCGGGCGATTGGTGGCGGGCGGAGTGGATTGCCGCGGTGATGGATCCGGCCGCGTGTATATGATTCTCCTTGATCAGGATGGCGTCATACAGGCCGAAGCGGTGATTTTGGCCGCCCCCGCAGACCACGGCGTATTTCTGGGCCGCACGCAGGCCCGGGATGGTTTTACGGGTATCTAAAATGCGGCAGGAAGTTCCGGCGACGGCGTCGACATAACGGCGGGTCAGCGTGGCGGTGCCGGACAGGGTCTGTAAAAAATTGAGCGCAGTGCGTTCTCCGCTGAGCAGGGTGCGGGCATTGCCGTGGAGGGTGCAAAGCGTCTGGTCCGGGGTTACGGCATCGCCATCGCGGGCTGCCCAGAGTACCTCGGTGCGCGGATCGAGCTGACGGAACACTTCGTCAAACCAGGCCGTACCACACAGGACAGCCGGTTCCCGGGAGATCACCCGGGCCCGGGCCTGGCTTTGCTCCGGTATCAACATGGCGGTGAGATCACCGCTGCCGATATCCTCCTGCAGGGCGAATTGCACCGCGCGCGAAATATCGTCAGGCAGTTTGTCGCAACAGGTCATGGGCATTCCCGGATGGTCATTGTATGCAGTGCCGTTCTGATTTTGTTTATTATGCCACGGTGGATGCCTAGTATCGTGAATCATAAATATCGAAACATAAAATGGCGTCTTTTTCCGCATGGCTGCGTTGCTCGTCGTTGCCATAGAGTCGGCTATGTCGCCTCCTCGCGCCTTGCCCTGCGAAAAAACCCATCCATTTTATCTTGTTCCGATATTTATGATTCACGATACTAGCCGGTATGCTGTTGACTTTATTGTGAAGTCCTGTGGCCAGCCACGCTTATTGCCTAAAGAAACAGCACCCGCGGGACGATGAACGATTAATAATGTCACACTATTAAATTCATCGACCGGCGAACGGTGGAAGGTATCTATGAAAAGATTATTAATATTCCTGATGCTATGGCTGCCGCTTGGCATGGCCGAGGCCGCCGGGCCCGACGAGCAGCTGATGATGGCGGCACGGGATGGCCGCGAGGCGCTGGCGAAGTCGGCCATTGCCCAAGGCGCCAATGTCAATGCAGTGAATCCCCAGGGGCGCTCGGCCCTGATGCTGGCGGCCTACTACGGCAACGAGAAGGTGGTCAAGCTGTTGCTGGCCGAAGGCGCCGATCCCACGCTCAAGGATAGCCAGGGGGGAACCGCCCTGATAGGCGCCTCCCAGCAATATAACCTGGAAGTGATCAGGGCGCTGATCAGTCATGGCGCCGATGTGAATGCGGCGGGCAAGAATGGCATGACACCCCTGCGTGCCGCCGAGCTCAACGGCAATGACGAGGTCATGAAATTATTGGGTGAGGCGGGCGCAGAGGGTGGCGGCAAGAAGTCCGCCAAGAAGAAGAAAAAGGGCTGATGTTCAGCTTGAGTGTGTCGAGCACTGCCTGGGTTATCATTGGCGTCATCATCATCCTGGCGGCTGCCTTATGGACGTGGCGGCGGTTTTTGCGGCGCTGCGAGGCGGAGTGCGAGGTGGATTGGGGGAGCGTCTGGCTCAATCGCTTCGATGGTCTCAACCGGCTGTTTTGCCGCCGCTTCCATCGGCTGCGCTATGAACCCCTGCAATTACCGCACCACGGCGGTGCCGTGGTGGTGGCCAATCATGTTTCCGGACTGGACCCTCTGTTATTGATGGCGGCAAGCCGCCGGCCATTGAGGTTTCTGATCGCCCGGGAGCAGTACCGGCGCCGGTGGCTGACGTGGCTGTTCGCGGCGGGGGGCTGCATACCAGTGGATCGCGAAGAGCGTCCGGAGCGCGCCTTTCGCGAGGCCCTGGAGGCGCTGCGCCGCGGCGAGGTCATCGCCCTGTTTCCTCATGGCACCATTCATCTGGACAGCGATCCCCCGCGGCGCATCAAGAGCGGGGCGATCCGCCTGGCGGTCCTGAGCGGCAGCCCGATTTTCCCCCTGCGCCTGGAAGGCATCCGCGGACAAGGTCATACGATACTGTCGGTGATAATGCGCAGCCGCGCGCGTATCCACAGCTTCCCGCCCATCGAGTGTGATAAGGCCGCACTGGCGAGATGCGCGGATCACATCAGCGATATCCTGGAAGGGCGGGCAAAAATCACCCATGCGACATTGAGCTCATGACGGTGTTCATATATTTTTCGGCGGCATCCCGTTTTACGGTGTTCATATATTTTCAGTGGCATCCCGTTTTACGGTGTCTATATATTTTCCAGTGGCATCCCGTTTTAAGGACGGCAGGACATGAATGAATCGCTGAACCTGGTCAACTGGGCCGTCGTGCTGATGGGTTGGGCCGCCGGCCTCGTGCTGCTGGTGCTGCTCGTCATGTTTGTGCAGGACCTCACGCAGAAGTCCCATGCGGTGCGGCGCAATTTCCCGGTGGTCGGCCGCCTGCGTTATTTTCTGGAACGGCAGGGGGAGTATTTCCGCCAGTATTTCTTTGCCCACGACCGGCAGGAAATGCCCTTCAATCGCGCCACCCGCCAGTGGGTGTACCGTACCGCCAAGGGTCTGGGTGGTATGGTCGGATTCGGTTCCACCTATGATCTGCGCGAGCCGGGCTCGATCATTTTCGTCAACTCACCTTACCCCCTGCTGGCCGAGGAATGTCAGCCGTCGCCGCCGATGGTGATCGGCGCACAGTGTGACCAGCCATTTATCGCCAGGAATATCGTCAATATCTCGGGCATGAGTTATGGGGCCATTTCGGCGCCGGCAATCAGGGCGCTGTCCAGGGGTGCGGCCGAGGCCGGGGTGTGGATGAATACGGGAGAAGGGGGCTTGTCCACTTATCATCTCGAGGGCGGGTGTGATGTGATTTTCCAGATCGGTACCGCCAAATATGGCGTGCGCGATAGCGAAGGTAAACTCAGTGACGTGAAACTGCGCGAGGTCTCCCGGCATGTCAAGGCATTCGAGATCAAACTGAGCCAGGGCGCCAAGCCCGGGCGCGGCGGGGTGCTGCCGGCCATCAAGGTGACGCCGGAGATCGCGAGTATCCGCGGCATTCCGGTACATACGATTTCCAACAGCCCCAACCGCC
>MGXL01000083.1 GCA_001801365.1 Gammaproteobacteria bacterium RBG_16_57_12
AGTATTGCCGGCAAGCTGGTCTGTCATGATCTCGACCTGGTGATGCGCCGCGGCGAATGCTGGGGCCTGCTCGGCAGCAACGGCGTGGGCAAGACCACCCTGCTGCACACCCTGGCCGGATTGCGCCGGGCAGACAGCGGACTCATTCATCTGAACGGGATTCCGCTGTACAGCCTGCCGCGCCGCGACATCGCCCGGCGCCTGGGCGTGCTGTTGCAGGAACAGCTCGACCCTTTCCCCGGCACGGTGCTGGAGCGTATCCTGCAGGGCCGGCATCCCCATCTGGGGCGCTGGGACTGGGAAGGCGCCGACGACTTCGCCCTGGCCGACCAAGCGCTGGAACAGGTCGGCCTGCGTGATCTGGCGGGCCGACAGATCGCTACCCTGTCCGGCGGCGAAAAACAGCGCGTCGCCATCGCCACCCTGCTCACCCAGGCGCCTGATCTCTATCTGCTCGATGAGCCGGTCAATCACCTGGACCTGCATCATCAGATCGCACTGCTGGATCTGTTGGCTGATAAAAGAAACGCTGCCGCCAGCGCATTGATGATGATCCTGCACGACATCAACCTGGCGGCCCGCTATTGCGATCATATCCTGCTGTTGTACGGCGACGGCGCCATCAAGGCCGGACCACGGCACGATATCCTGACCCGCGAAAATCTCTCGACCCTGTATCAGCATGAGATCCTGTCCTTCCAGGGACCGCACGGGCCTGGCTTTCTACCCGCCTGATACCATGGAAACCCCGGATTTTCCGCCCAGGAATTGTAGGATGCGGTGAGGTACGAACCGCATCGTTCGTGATTGATGCGGTTCCTTCGTCACCGCATCCTACTGTACTGAGTATTCTGTCGCGAGTTTTCTTGACAGCCGCAAGTATCGGGCATTACAGTAGCGCCAGCTTTTGGTGTTCTAAAGACATCTGTCTGAAGAATTAAACGGGAAGTCGGTGCGCCATCAGGCAAACCCGACGCTGCCCCCGCAACGGTAAACGAGTAAAGACCGGCATCATGCCACTGTGCAATCGCATGGGAAGGCGCCGGTCGGAAACTTCCACTCGTGAGCCCGGAGACCGGCCCGAAGCAGAACCATAGGTGTTGCGGAGGGCGACGCTGCGGGAATGTCCCTACCGATTCCTGCCTGTCTTTCCTCCGTATCGTTCAAGCCACTGCGCGGGTGTGCGCAATTAATCCGGAGGAATGCCGTGTCGTACCCGAATCAATCCCTGCTGGCCATTTGTTTGCTGGCCGTTCCCAGTCTTGCCCTGACAGAAACCCTCGGCTCGCCGCCCCTCGTGGTCAGCGCCACGCGCACGGCCCAGGCCGCCGATGAAACCCTCGCGCCGGTGATCATCATCACCCGTGACGATATCGAGCGCAGCCAGGCCGGTGATGTCGCCAATCTGCTGCGCCTGCATGCCGGGCTGGATATCGGCCGCAACGGCGGGCCCGGCCAACCGGTGAGCCTGTTCATCCGCGGCACGGAAAGCAATCACACGCTGGTAATGATCGATGGCGTCAAGATCAATCCGGGCACCATCGGCGGTGCCGCCCTGCACAACATCACGCCCGAGATGATCGAGCGCATTGAAATCGTCAAGGGCCCGCGTTCTGCCCTGTATGGCTCGGAGGCCATCGGCGGCGTCATCAACATCATTACCCGCCCCGGCGAGGCGGCCAGGCAATGGCAGGTCACGGCCGGCGGCGGGAGCTTTGGCACACGACAGGCCGGCGCCGCGATGAACCTGCACAATGAGTCGCTGCGCGCCGGTGTTGCGCTCCATCACCTGAGCACGGATGGCTTTTCGCCGATCACTGCCGCCAAGATCGATCGCGGCCATGACAATACCACCATGAAGGCCTATCTCGGCAGGCAATGGGGCGGTGTTGATGTCGAGGCCAGTCACTGGCAGGCCAGCGGCAGGACGGAATATCTGACGTTCGATTATGTCACCCTGGGCTACAATCCAGCGGATGAGGATTTCACCAACTCGGTCAGCGCCGTCAAGGTATCCGCCAGCCCCGCCACCCGCTGGACCAGCACCCTGCACCTGAGCAATGCCCGGGATGATCTGGATCAGAATCAGGTCCCAGACTTCAGCCATACCTCGCGCAATACCCTCGACTGGCAGAATGACCTGCAACTCACAGACCGGCAATTGGTGACGGCCGGCATCACCCTGACCCGGGAAGACACCGAGGCCCTGGTCTATGGCAGCGGCTTTGATCAAACCACGGATGTGAATGCCGCCTATCTTCAGGATGACATCACACTGGACAGACATCATGTGCTGGCGGCGGTACGGCACACCGATCACGAAAATTTCGGCGGCCATGACAGTTGGGATCTGGAATATGGCTATGCCCTGGACGACGCTACCCGTTTGACCGCCGCCGTGGGCACCGGTTTTCGCGCCCCGGACAGCACCGATCGCTTCGGCTATGGCGGCAACACCCTGCTGAGGCCGGAGCGCTCGCGCAATATCGAAGTCGGCATGAAACGCGCCCTGGGCGAGCAGCAGAACGCCTATCTCAATGTGTTTCACAACACCATCACCGATTTGATCGATTACTTCGATCCCGACGGCTGGCTGGGCAGTTTGCCCGGCCAGAACGAGAATATCGCCAAGGCGCGCATCCGCGGCGTTGAAGTCGGCCATCACTGGCGGAGCGGCCCGTACACCGGCCGGGTCGAGGTCATTGCGCAGCAGCCGCGCAATGAAACCACCGGTGAACCGCTGCCGCGCCGCGCCGAACACAGCCTGACCGCCGCGCTGGCCTATCAAGGCGTGCGTTGCGGCGCCGGCATCGATGTCGTGGCGCAGGATGAGCGCAAGGACACGGCCTACAGCACGGCCATCAATGCCGGCTATGGCATCGTCAATCTGAACGCCAGCTACGCCCTGGGCAAGGCCTGGCGCCTGTCCGGCAAGGTGGAAAACCTGTTCGACAAGTCCTATGCCCTGGCCGATGGATACAATACGGCGGAGCGGTCGTTCTTCGTTGAATTGCGTTACAGCGGATCGTTGTAGCATCCCATGCGCCGCCACGGCCTACAGCGTTTTATCCTCATCTCGCTGCTGCTGCATGGTCTGGTCCTGGCGCTCTGGCGCACATCCGGCGGTGATGCGCGCCAGAGCGCTGCGCCTTTGAGTGTGGCGTTCATTCAAGATGAAATGGATGTCGCGAAATCGTCAAACCCTGACCACACGACTCCTACGTCACCACCGGAGGTGTTGGCCGTCCAGTCACCCGCGGCTGACATCGCACAGGCGGATGCCCCGGTGGATGAAGTGCCGGCCAACCCGCCTGTACAGCATGAAATCAATCCCGCACAACACACAGCCACTGTATCCGCAGAGACTGTCATCACCCCCGCTGATGACAGCCTTCTGCCTTTCGAACAAATATCACAAGGCGATAACAGCGCCTCCATCCGACAATTACGGCTGGACGTGTATCTGGCCCTGCGCCATTATTTCAGCTATCCGCCGCTGGCGCGCAAGCGCGGCTGGGAAGGTGAAGTGGTGGTGAGCATCCGGATAAACCATGACGGATATCTGCAGGATATCCATCTGATCAGAGGTTCCGGCTACGCACTGCTGGACCGCTCCGCGCTCGAGGCGCTGAGTCGGGTTGACAGGATACCGAATCAGCTCTCGCAGACCATCGATATGGAATTACCCATTCTCTATCAATTACAGGAGGGCTGAAGCATGGGACACCGACTTTCCAGGATCTATACCCGCACCGGCGATGATGGCACCACCGGGCTGGGCGATGGCAGCCGGCTCGGCAAGGATCACATCCGCATCGAGGCCATCGGCACGGTCGATGAACTCAACAGCGTGATTGGCCTGGTCCTGGCTCAGCCGCTATCCAGCGACTGCGCACAGATCCTGCCGCACATCCAGCATGACTTGTTCGATCTGGGTGGCGAGCTGGCCACGCCCTCGTTGCAGATGATCACCGCGCGGCACGTGACATTTCTCGAGCAGGCGCTGGATGCGCTGAACGCCGGCTTGATGCCGTTGAAGGAGTTCATCCTGCCCGGCGGCATCCTGGCCGCGGCGCATTGTCATCATGCGCGCACGGTGTGCCGGCGCGCCGAACGCTCCCTGATTCACCTGCACACCTCCCAGGCCGTGAATCCGGCCAGTCTGGGCTACATCAATCGCCTGTCCGATCTGCTGTTCGTCATGGCCCGCCACCTCAACAAGCAGGCGCAGGTCCCTGACATCCTCTGGCAACGCGAACGCTAGCAGCCTGCCAGTCAATGTTTGGCTCTGACCTGCGCCAGCATCTCGCACAGGTCTTCCGCCGCATCGAGCAGGCGTGGTGTTGGCCGACTGATCAGATCGGCATCGATGGTATAAAGATTGTTCAGCCGCACCGCTTGCAGATCAGGCCAGCTCCGCCATGCCTCCACAGCAGATATCTCCTGGCCCTTGGCGATCGCCCCGATGATCACTTCGGGATCCGCCAGCAACACAGCCTCCTGATCAAGCTGCGGCACCAGGGCAGGCAGGTCGGCAAAAATATTCACGCCACCGCACAACGTGATGGCGTCATTGATGAAGTGCGCGGCATTGATGGTCATCAAGGGCTCATGCCACACCTGATAAAACACCCGGATCGTACGCTGGCCGCTATTCTGGCGTCGCAGCTGATCCAGGCGATCATGTAATTTATCGGCGCTATCCTGTGCCACCGGAGTGGTGCCCGCCAGCACCCCCAGACGCTCGATACTGGCAATCATTTGCTCCAGGGTATGTGGCTCGGAAATATAAAACTTGAACCCCAGCGATTGCAGCCTGTCCAGTTGCCGTCGCGATGTGCCGCTGCCCCAGACCACCACCAGATCCGGTTGCAGGGCAAGGATGCGTTCGATATCCAGATTATTGGCATCCCCGATACGCGGAATCGTTTTTGCCGCCGGCGGATAATCGCTATAACTTGAGACTCCGACCACGGCATCACCGGCCCCGGCGGCAAACAACAGCTCGGTCGTATGCGGCGCCAGGCTGATCATGCGCCGGGCCGGCTGCTCCAGGATCACGGCATTTCCCTGATCATCCAGCACCTGCAGTTGCGCCCAGCCCGATGCCGATACCAGGCTGCCGAGCAGGATGAGCAGATAAATATATGGAAGGCGGCGGTTTGACTGGTGGATGCGCTGGTCTTGCTGGTGGATGCGCTGACGCTTATCCACCCTACCACTACCACTCTCAAAACCTACGTAGGGTGGATAAGCGTCAGCGCATCCACCAGCTCGCGCACCAGGGATGCATGCACCGCTCATCATTCGCAATCCATCCCGGCAATTGTTGCCGGCTCACCGGAGCCCCATGTTTCTTCGTACCAGCCCTTGTTCACGGCATTGCAGAACGACGACCAGCGCCATTCACCGGGATGATTCACCAACCGGTGTTTTACCGGATTGTAATGGATGTAATCCACATGCCTGCACCAATCCTCCTCATCGCGAATGGCATGTTCCCAGAATCGGCGCTGCCATACCATCCGCTCATTACGGCGGTTGGTAGCGGTGCCGATTTGGCGCGAGGCGGCCTTTTTTATTTCACGCCAGCGCGATGAATAATCGGCATCACCCTCCGGCAGCCGCCAGATGCAGTGCAGGTGCTCGGGCAAGACAACCATCGCGTCAATCTGGAAGGGGCGGACCGCCATCACCTTGCGCAGCGCCTGCCTTAACATGTCGACACGGCCGTCATCGGTGAAAACCGGGGCGCGGTCAAGGGTGACGACGGTAAAAAAGTAGATGCCGCCCGGGATGTATGCACGCCGATAATTGCTCACACTGGTTCCTTTTTGCGAATCGAACGGTGGATGCGCTATCGCTTATCCACCCTACATAGATATCGAAGACAGTGGTAGCGGTAGATACCATCTCACCCCTTACCTCCACAAGTGGCATTTATGCCGCCAGTGGAGAATAAGCCTGTTGGTGCTTCAGTACGCCAAAACAGATATGCACCATCTTGCGCATGACG
>MGXL01000084.1 GCA_001801365.1 Gammaproteobacteria bacterium RBG_16_57_12
CCGGAATTCCCGAAACTGGCCGGCCAGTATGCCAAGTACATCGTCAAGCAGGTACAGGACTACCAGAAGGATCTGCGCACCAATGAGACCATGGTCGGTATGGCCATGACCGTTACCGAAAAATGGGACCTGGAAGACATTGCCGCCTATTTTGCCGCGCAGCCGGTGATGCAGGGCGCGCCTGTGACCAGCGCCCTGGCGGAGAAAGGCCGGGAGCTTTATAACGCCAAATATACCTGCAACAGATGCCACGGCGAAAACGGTAAAGGCAAAGGGGATAAGATGGCCTTGTTCCCCCGCATCGGCGGACAGCACAAGGACTACCTGGTGGCCACGATGAAGGATTTCCGCACCGGCGCGCGCAAGAACGACATGACCGGCCTGATGGCCCCGCTGGCCAAGGGTCTGAAGGATGAAGAGATCGAGGCGATAGCCGAGTATTTAAGCGGCCAGTAATCGGCAGGGTTGTATCCGTAAAACGCCAGCTGCAAAGCTGGCGTTTTTTTTATCAATGCCTGGGTAGCAGCAGATATTCCAGCAGCGCCTTTTGCGAATGCAGACGGTTTTCCGCCTCGTCCCAGACCACGCTCTGCGGACCATCGATGACCACGGCGCTGACTTCCTCGCCGCGATGGGCCGGCAGGCAGTGCATGAACAGGGCGTCCGGCCTGGCCAGGCGCATCAGTTCTGCAGTGACCTGATAGGGGGCGAAGATGCGCTGACGTTGAGCCTGCTCCTCTTCCTGTCCCATGCTGGCCCACACATCGGTGACGACCAGATCGGCCCCGGCAACGGCGGTGACGGGGTCGTGGCTGATGCGTACCGCAGCAGCCACGGCATCGACCAGCGCCTGGTTGGGGAGATAGCCTGGCGGGCAGGCGATATGTAACGTAAAGCCGAACTGCTGCGCCGCATGGATGTAGGAATGGCACATGTTGTTGCCGTCACCCACCCAGGCGACCGTGCGGCCGCGGATATCGCCCCGGTATTCCAGATAGGTCTGCATGTCCGCCAGCAACTGGCAGGGGTGATGCATGTCGGTGAGGGCATTGATCACCGGTACCCGGGAACAGGCGGCGAAGGTTTCGATCTTCTGGTGTTCAAAGGTGCGGATCATGATGATATCCACCATGCGTGACAATACCCGCGCCGTATCCTCGATGGGTTCGCCACGGCCCAGCTGGGTATCGCGCGGGGAAAGAAAGATCGCTTGCCCACCCAGCTGTATCATGCCCGCCTCGAAGGACACGCGGGTGCGGGTGGAGGATTTCTCGAACACCATGCCGAGCACCCGGTTCTTCAGGGGCTCGTACAGCGTCCCGGCGTGCTGCATGGCCTTGAGTTCGATGGCGCGCGCCAGCAGCTGCCGCAGCTCGGCGGGTGTCAAATCCAGGAGAGTCAGAAAATGTTTCGCAGCCATCTCGGATTCCAGGTTCAGCTTGCTTCGGGCGTGAATTCGCGCACCAGTCGGGCGACGGTCGCGACGATTTGGGCCGCCTCGTCATTGCTGAGGATCAGGGGCGGCAGCAGGCGTATGACCTTGTCCGACGTGACGTTGATCAGCAGGCCCGCCGCCAGTGCCTGCTGAACCAGAGGCCGGCAGGGCGCGCTCAGTTCGATGCCGATCATCAGTCCCCTGCCGCGGATCGCGACGACATGCGGAACCCCGGCCAGTTGCTGGTGCAATTGGGTCAGCATGTTCCGCCCCAGCTCGGCGGCCCGCGCCGCCAGTTGCTGGTTTTCCAGGGTGGCGATGACCGCCAGCGCCGCGCTGCAGGCCAGCGGATTGCCGCCGAAGGTGGAGCCGTGATTGCCGGGGGCGAATACCTCGGCGGCCGCTCCCCGCGCCAGGCAGGCGCCGATGGGCATGCCATTGCCCAGGCCCTTCGCCAGGGTGATGACATCGGGAACAATATCGGTGTGCTGAAAGGCGAACCACTGGCCGGTCCGGCACATGCCAGTCTGGATTTCATCCAGCATCATCAGCCAGCCGTGCCGGTCACACAGGCTACGGATCTGCTGGAGGTAATCATCATCTGGGATATTGATGCCGCCCTCGCCCTGGATCGGTTCCACCAGGATGGCGACCACTTCCTTGTTGGTTTCGGCGATGCCCTGCAGGGCGGTGATGTCGTTATACTCCACGCGCAGAAATCCCTGCACCAGCGGTTCAAAACCGGCCTGGACCTTGCGGTTGCCGGTAGCAGTCAAGGTAGCCAGGGTGCGGCCATGGAAGCTGTTTTGGGTGACCACGATGGTCGGGGTCTTGAGGTCCTTGTGATGGCCGTACAGACGCGCCAGCTTGATGGCCGCTTCATTGGCTTCGGCGCCCGAATTGCAGAAAAAAACCTTATCCATTTGCGCCAGGCGGGTCAGGGACTGGGCCAGCCGCTGCTGATTGGCGATGGTGTACAGATTGGAGGTATGTAACAACTTGCCGGCCTGCTGGCACAGGGCCTCGGTCACGGCCGGATGGGCATGGCCCAGGCCGCATACCGCTATACCGCTGATGGCATCCAGGTATTTGTTGCCCTGGGTGTCCCACAACCAGGCGCCGGCGCCTTTTTCAAAGCTGACCGGCAGCGGTGAATAGGTCGACATCAATGCATTGCTCATCTCACGGCCCTAAAACAGAATGGCAGCGCTACGGCTGCCACGGATTGAAACGACGTAGTATAACGTAATTCTTCTCAGGAGATATAGTGTGAGCCTCCATGCGCGCTGATAGCCCTGTTTGGGGGTGTTTTTGCTTGTCGGGCACGGCAAAAATGACTACAGTGGGCTAGCGGTACAACAGCTTAATTATCGGGATGATTTTCAGGGTAGTCGAATGGCGGATGAATTGCCATAATCCCTGAAGATCAACCGTGATTGACCGGGAGGCAGACATGGACAGCAGCGACCAACGCAGGTATGGGGACAGGCGAAATGACTCAACCGGCGCGCTGAACCTCAGGCGATTTTACAGCCGACGACGGCAGGTGCGCCGGGTAATGGATGATACCGCGCCGGCCCGGCTGGATGTTTATCCGCCCCGGTATTTCTGGATTTCGGTGCTGATACTGTTGCTGTGCATGGCGGATGCCGTGAATACCCTCCACCTGCTGGATCTGGGTGCGGTCGAGCTGAATCCATTGCTGGGTGCTCTGCTGGATCGAAATCTGACACTCTTTGCCTTGTGCAAGCATCTGCTGACGGGTGTGGGGGTGGTGATCCTGGTGGCCTATTCCAGGCACAGACTCTTCGACCGCCTTGCCACCTTGCAGATACTTCATGGTGTTTTGCTGGGCTACCTGGTTTTGGTCATATTCCAGTGGCAGGCCATCCTGTTATACGGGGCGCCATAAATCTGGCAGCCTGCTGGAATATTGTTGGGCCACGAACGCGAACCTCGCCTGCCTATAGATTTCTCTCGCCAAGTTTTATCCGACCCTCTGAATAATTTTGTGACATGACGCTGCTGCATGTCTATGCTGTCATTTATCTGTAACTGAGCCGGGGTGTAATGGATCCATTTTTATGAACCGAGCAATGCCATGTCTGCAAATGTCCTGATTATCGAAGATGAGCCCGCCATCCGCGAGATGGTACGGATGGCGCTGGAAATGGCGGGACTGGATCTGATGGAAGCCGGCTGTATCCAGGATGCCCAGCGCCGCCTGGCCGAGCAGCTCCCGGATCTGGTTCTGCTGGACTGGATGCTGCCCGATGGCGCCGGGGTAGACTATGCGCGCCGTCTGAAAAAGGATGAGGCGACCGCCCATCTGCCGGTGATCATGCTGACGGCGCGGGGTGAAGAAGAGGATAAAATCCGCGGCCTGGAAAGCGGCGCGGATGATTATGTCACCAAACCGTTCTCGCCACGCGAGCTGATCGCGCGCATCAAGGCGGTATTGCGCCGAACCTCGCCGCAGTTTTCCGAAGAACATCTCCAGGTCGAAGGGCTGGTGATCGATGGCGCCAGCCACCGGGTGCATGCCGAGGGTGCATCAATAGATCTGGGACCGACCGAGTACCGTCTGTTACACTTCTTCATGCACCATCCCGAGCGGGTCTATAGCCGGAGTCAGTTGCTGGACCGTATCTGGGGTGGTTCGGTGTATATAGATGAGCGTACGGTAGACGTGCATATCCGCCGCTTGCGCAAGGCATTGGAGGCCTCGGGGTATGATCGGCTGATCCAGACGGTACGGGGTGCCGGTTACCGGTTTTCATCGAAGGTATAGCGATTGTTCAATCACTGGTCCTCTGAGGTCGGGCGTTTCCTGCTGGTGCTGATGCTGGCGCTGTTTTTGGGCGCAATGATCGGTCATATATTGCTGTTGTTGTGGCTGGCAACCTTGGGCTATTTGTTTTGGCATCTGCGTCACGTGTTCCGGCTGGAAAAATGGTTGAGCGAGATGAAAGCCTTCCAGCCATCCGAGGGCGGCGGGATCTGGGGGGAAATATATTATCACTTGTATCGCCAGCAGGAGCGTTACCGGGGACGCAAACGGCGTCTGACCGGTTTTCTCACGCGGTTCCAGGAGTTGATCAAGGCCATGCCCGATGCGACGGTGGTGTTGAACACTGCCGGGGAGATCGAATGGTTTAACGATGCCGCCGAGCAGTTGCTGGGGCTGCGTTCCCAGGATCGCGGCCAACGTATCGAGAACCTGATACGTTATCCGGCCTTTACCACCTATCTGCAGCAGGGCAATTATCAGGAGCCCCTGGCGATGCGCTCACCCGAATGGCATGACATGCACCTGTCGATGCTGATTGTACCCTACGGCCTTGAGCAGCGGCTGCTGCTCGCCCGGGATGTAACCCGTATTCATCGCCTGGAAGAGACACGGCGCGACTTCGTGGCCAATGTCTCCCATGAATTGCGCACTCCGCTGACGGTAATCAACGGCATGGTGGAGAATATTGCGGATGTCATGGCGGAGCATCCGGATGCCCACTTGCAGCGGTCGATCGATCTGGTACAGGAACAGGCTCGGCACATGACTCGCCTGGTCGAGGATCTCTTGACCCTGTCACGGCTGGAAACCAGCCAGCCATCGGCAATCAATGGCGTGGTGAATGTTCCACAAATGTTGCAGCAGATTGGCGATGAGGCGCGGGCCCTGAGCGGTGCTCGTGGGCATGACATCACCTTGATGGTCGAAGAAAGTTTGCATCTGAAAGGGGATGAGGGCCAGCTGCGCAGCGCTTTTTCCAATCTGATATCCAATGCGGTGCGCTACACGCCGCCAGGCGGCCGTATCGCGGTACGCTGGTACCAGGATGCCAGTGGCGCCCATTTCGAGGTCGCCGACACCGGAATCGGCATCGCCCCTCAGCATGTTCCGCGGCTGACCGAGCGCTTTTATCGCGTGGATTCCGGGCGCTCCCGTGAAAGCGGTGGTACGGGCCTGGGTCTGGCCATCGTCAAACATATCCTGGAATTGCACGATGCCAGACTGAGCATCGAAAGCACCCCCGGCAAGGGCAGTACCTTTGCCTGCCATTTCGGTCTTGTGCGCGTCGCGCATCCGACATAAAACCGCTATTGTCATAAAAATTTCACAGTTCTTTTACACAATTGTCATGTCCGAGGGGCACCATGCGACACGGTAAGCCATTCATCATTTAGCTTTGAGGAGACGATCCAATGAAGTTGATACATCAAACAACCATCGCAGGGGCAATGGCCATCCTGCTCGGCACAAGCGCTGGAGCGGCTACCCAGGTTGATCCGGAGTTGCCTGTCTATAGCCGTGCCAGCGGGGTTTCTGGCAACATCAGTAGCGTGGGTTCCGATACCCTGGCTAATCTGATGACCCTGTGGGCCGAGCAATACAAGCGCGAATATCCCAACGTCAATATCCAGATTCAGGCGGCCGGCTCTTCCACCGCGCCTCCGGCCCTGACCGAAGGTACATCCAATCTGGGCCCCATGAGCCGCAAGATGAAGGACAATGAAATCGAAGCTTTCGAGAAGAAGTATGGTTACAAGCCAACACCCGTCCGGGTAGCCATCGACGCCCTGGCAGTGTTCGTACACAAGGATAATCCCATCGCCCAACTGACCTTGCCACAGGTGGATGCGATCTTCTCGTCCACCCGCAAGTGCAGCAATGTCGGCGACGTCAGCCGCTGGGGTGGCGTGGGCCTGAGCGGGGCATGGGCTGACCGCGATATGCAGTTGTTCGGCCGCAACTCGGTATCCGGTACCTACGGTTACTTCAAGGAGCATGCCCTGTGCAAGGGGGATTTCAAGAACTCCGTGAACGAGCAGCCGGGTTCGGCTTCCGTGGTGCAGTCAGTTACCGCGTCGGTCAATGCCATCGGGTATTCCGGGATCGGTTATAACACGGCGGGTGTAAAGGCCGTGTCCCTGGCGGAAAAGGATGGCAAGCCATACGTGGCCGCGACTCCGGAAAATGCTATCAGCGGTGAATATCCTATGTCACGGTATCTCTATATCTATGTCAACAAACATCCCAACAGGCCCCTGCCACCCCTGGAGCTGGAGTTCCTGAAGCTGGTTTTGTCCAGGGCAGGCCAGGAGATTGTGGTGAAGGATGGCTACATCCCGCTGCCGGCCAAGGTGGTGGCGAAGGAGCTGGAAAAATTGAAATAAGAAACCTGATTGAGCCACGGCACTAGTTCATACCAGGCCCCGCCCCCCCCCGCGGGGCCTGGTATTTCAGGCTGTCATAATTTTGTAATATAACCCCCTTAGTCTTAGGCGCATGCAGCCGCCGATTAATCAGCCCCCTTCACTCGCGCAACGTAATGCCCAGGAGCGGCATCATCGATGGCGCCGGATCAAGGATGTCATGGCGCGGCTGCTGGTGGGTGCCGGCGGCATCAGTGTGGTCGTGGCCATCCTGCTGATATTTCTCTATTTTCTGTATGTCGTGCTGCCCTTGTTCAAGCCCGCCAATGCGCAGGCGGTGGCGAGTTATACACTGCCTGGGGCGGATGCCGGGCGCACGCTGCACCTGGCCATGGAAGAGCAGACCGAGATCGCGGTGCGTTTTACCGCTGACGGCAAGGCGGTATTCTTTCACCTGAGTGATGGGCAGGTGATCAGCGAAGAAACTCTCCCCCTGCCGAAGGGCGTGGAGATTACCGCCTTTAGCGCCATCGATCTGCACCACGAGGCGGTGGCCTATGGGTTTTCGGACGGGACGGCGCTGGTGGTGCGGCATAGCTACCAGGTTACTTTCCCCGATGATAAACGGGTGATAACACCTCGTCTGGAATATCCACTGGGAACCAGACCCATCGTGGTGGATGATAATCGCGCTGCCCTGAAGAAACTCGCGGTACAGAGTGGCGATGACGAAACCACGCTGGCGGCGGCAACCGCCGATGGCCGGTTGCTATTGGTGAACCTGGCCAGAGAAGAATCTTTCAATGATGAAGATGAGGCAGGCCTGGAACGAACCGTAGCCCTGATGGCCGAAGAGGCGGGTGATGTCCGTTATCTATTGCTGGACCAGGAACGGATCAAGGTCTATGCCATCGACGCCCAGAATGAACTCAGTTTTTATGATGTGCGCGACAAGCAGGCGCCCGAATTATTGCACCGCATCTTCCTGGTGGAAAAAGGCAAGGAGATCACGGCCGTGCAGTTTCTCACCGGCGACATTTCTCTGCTGGTCGGTGACAGTTCCGGTGCCGTGGTGCAGTGGTTTCCGGTGCGTGATGAACGCGGCAACCACAATCTTACCCGCATCCGCTCCTTCAAAACATTCAGGGCCCCCATCACGGCCCTGGCCATCGAGCGAGGCCGTAAGGGTTTTTACGCCGCCGATCGCTCTGGCCACGTCGGTATCTTCAATACCACCGGCGAACGCACGCTGTTGAAGGCGCGGGTGGCGTCCGAGGCAATCAGGCAACTGGTGGTGGCGCCGCGTGCAAACGCCATGCTGGCCGAGGACAAGGAAGGGCAATTGCATTTCTGGCATGTTCATAACGAACACCCCGAGGTCTCCTGGTCGTCCCTATGGGGCAAGGTCTGGTACGAAAGTTATGAAAAGCCGGCTTATGTCTGGCAGTCCACTTCGGCCAGTAATGACTTCGAGCCCAAGCTGAGCCTGGTGCCGATTTCCTTTGGCACCATCAAGGCGGCCTTCTATGCCATGCTGGTCGCCATGCCCCTGTCGATCCTGGGGGCCATCTATACCGCCTATTTCATGTCGACGCGCATGCGCCAGGTGGTCAAACCCAGTATTGAAATCATGGCGGCCCTGCCAACCGTGATTCTCGGCTTTCTGGCCGGCCTGTGGCTAGCCCCCTTTCTGGAGAAGAACCTGCCCGGTATTTTTACCCTGTTATTCCTGCTGCCGCCCGGGATAGTGCTGGTTGCCTTTCTCTGGTCGCAGCTACCCGGCAAGGTCCGGCATGCCATTCCCGATGGCTGGGAGGCGGTGCTGTTGATTCCGGCGGTGCTGCTGATCAGCTGGGGCGCGTTGGCCGCGAGCCCGGGTATCGAACAGGTGTTTTTCGGTGGGAATATGCGCACCTGGCTGACCAATGAAATGGGCATCGACTTCGACCAGCGCAATGCCCTGGTGGTCGGATTGGCCATGGGGTTTGCCGTCATCCCGAATATCTTTTCCATTGCCGAGGATGCCATCTTTGGTGTGCCCAAGCACCTCAGTAATGGCTCCCTGGCCCTGGGCGCCACGCCCTGGCAGACCATGTGGCGCGTCGTGTTGCTGACCGCCAGCCCGGGGATTTTTTCCGCGATCATGATCGGCCTGGGCCGTGCGGTGGGCGAGACCATGATCGTGTTGATGGCCACCGGCAACACGCCGGTGATCGACTTCAGCATCTTTCAGGGCCTGCGCACCCTGTCGGCGAACATCGCCGTGGAAATGCCGGAGTCGGAAGTGAACAGCACCCATTACCGGGTGCTGTTCCTGGCGGCACTGGTGTTGTTCCTGTTCACCTTTATTGTAAATACGATTGCCGAGCTGGTTCGCCAGCACCTGCGCAAGAAGTACAGTTCATTGTAAGGCGGGGTGGATCAAGCAATGGCCATGAGAAAATTCACCAAATGGTATCAAAGCGGCGCCCCGTGGGTGTGGTTGAGCGCGGGTGCGGTCAGCATCTGTCTGTTGATGGTATTCGGCATCCTGCTATTGATTGTCATGCGCGGCATGGGCTATTTCTGGCCGGGGGAATTGGTGCAACTCACCTATCGGGACGGTGCACAGGAAACAGTTCTGGTCGGCGAGTTCCAGGAACACGAACAGGTGCCTGCTGCCCAGTTGCGGGCCGCCGGTATCGAGCTGCCGGCTGAGCAGAAAACTGTGCAGCGTCATTTGTTCAAGGTCGGCAATCGCGATGTGCTTGGCCAGGATTTCCGCTGGCTGCTGGATACGCACATCACCGCCAAACACTATCCCGCCGAACTGGTGGTGCTGGAGCGGCGTGAATGGGGTAACTTCTATGGCTATCTCAAGGCGATTAAACGCGATGGCAATGTGGTGGCCGAGGGCGAAGCGGCCTATCGGGAATTATCCGGGCGGCTTGACGGCGCGCTGAAGCTGCACGGTGAAATACGCACGATCGAAAAACAGCAGATCGGCGCCATCAATTACAGCCTCGAACGCCTGCGGCTGGATCGGCGTGTGCTGGAACTGGAGGGGGAAGACACGCCCGAGGCGCTGGCGGAGCTGGAACAGGAACGACTTGCCCTGGAAGAGCGGTACAAGACGCTGCAAACGTCTCTGGTCACGCTGTATCAGGAGAGCAAACACGACGGCGTTGTGATGCAGGACGCCAATGGTCAGGAGAAGGAAATACTCCTCTCGCAGGTGGTGCGGGTCTATCAGCCCAACGCCATGTCGGTGATCGACAAGTGTCGCCATTATCTCACCAAGGTGTGGGAGTTCGTCACCGATGAACCACGCGAGGCCAACACCGAAGGCGGTATCTTCCCGGCAATCTTCGGCACGGTGGTGATGGTGATGATCATGACGGTATTTGTCACGCCGCTGGGGGTGATCGCCGCCGTCTATCTGCGTGAATATGCCAGGCAGGGGGCGCTGACCCGCACCGTGCGCATTGCGGTCAATAATCTCGCCGGCGTGCCCTCCATCGTCTACGGCGTGTTCGGGCTGGGTTTTTTCGTGTATTTCCTGGGTGGTTCGATCGATCAGCTGTTTTTCCCCGAGGCGCTGCCCGCGCCGACCTTCGGCACGCCCGGTCTGTTATGGTCGTCGCTGACCCTGGCGTTGCTGACATTGCCGGTGGTCATCGTCGCCACCGAGGAAGGCCTGTCACGCATTCCCCGGTCGGTGCGCGAAGGCAGTCTGGCCCTGGGGGCCACCAAGGCCGAGACCCTGTGGCGCATCGTGCTGCCCATGGCCAGCCCCGCGCTGATGACCGGACTGATCCTGGCGGTGGCGCGTGCCGCAGGCGAGGTGGCGCCCTTGATGCTGGTGGGCGTGGTCAAGCTGGCGCCGGCGTTGCCCCTGGATATGAATGCGCCCTATCTGCATCTGGACCGCAAGCTGATGCATCTGGGCTTTCATGTGTTTGATGTCGGGTTTCAAAGCCCCAATGTGGAGGCGGCCCGGCCGCTGGTGTATGCCACCGCCCTGCTGCTGGTGGTCGTGATCGTGGTGCTGAACCTGCTGGCGATTTATATCCGCAATCGCCTGCGGGAAAAATATCGCACCCTGGAAGGTTAAGGTTGAACGCTATGACAGAAAAAAAGACCATGACGCATGGTGTGAATCTGGAGGCGCTGGGGCGCAGCCGCAAACGCCTGAGCCTGGCCGAGGAAACCAGGGCCATCGAGGTGCAGGACCTGGCACTCTACTATGGCGCAAAGCAGGCGCTCATGGGCATCAATATGTTGATCCCGCGCCACCGGGTTACCGCGTTTATCGGGCCGAGCGGCTGCGGCAAGTCCACCTTGCTGCGCTGCTTCAACCGTATGAACGATCTGGTGGAAGGGGTGCGCATCACCGGGCGGATCTTGCTGGATGATGAAGACATCCATGCCAAGAAGGTGAACGTGGCCGAACTGCGCCGCCGGGTCGGCATGGTATTTCAGAAGCCCAACCCCTTCCCCAAGTCCATCTATGAGAACGTGGCCTATGGCCTGCGCCTGCAGGGTGTCAAGGACCGGCGTGTGCTGGATGATGCCGTGGAGCGGGCCCTGCGTGGCGCCGCTTTGTGGGATGAAGTGAAGGATCGCCTGCAGGAGAATGCCCTAGGCATGTCGGGCGGCCAGCAGCAGCGCCTGGTGATCGCGCGCGCCATCGCGGTGGAGCCCGAGGTGTTGTTGCTGGATGAGCCGGCCTCGGCGCTGGACCCGATCTCCACCCTGAAGATCGAGGAGTTGATCTACGAACTCAAGGATCGCTATACCATTCTGATTGTGACGCACAACATGCAACAGGCCGCGCGCGTGTCGGACTATACCGCGTTCATGTATCTGGGCGAGCTGGTCGAGTACGCCGACACGGACACCCTGTTCACCAATCCCAGCCAGAGACAGACGGAAGATTACATCACCGGCCGTTACGGCTGACACATACAATTGTATCGAGGACGACATCAACGAGGAATGCAGCTATGGATAAACTAGAAACCGGCCATCATATTTCCCAGCGCTTTAACGAAGAGCTGGATGATATTCGCCATCAGGTACTGGCCATGGGCGGATTTGTCGAGCAGCAATTGACGGATGCGATCACCGCCTTTGTCAATCGTGACATACAGCTCGCCGAACAGGTGATCAATAATGACTACAAGGTGAATGCCATGGAAGTCGCCATCGATGAGGAATGCACCCAGATCCTGGCGCGGCGCCAGCCGGCTGCCAGCGACCTGCGTCTGATCATGGCGGTGATCAAGACCATTACCGATCTGGAGCGGATCGGCGACGAAGTGGAAAAGGTCGCGCGCATGGCCGTGCATCTGTCCGAGCTGGAGGCCGGAAACGACAGCACCTATATCGAGATTCAACACCTGGGCTATCATGTCCGGCAGATGCTGCACGACACCCTGGACGCCCTGGCCCGCACCGATGTGGAGGCGGCCATTCGCATTGCGCAGGAAGATATCAAGGTCGACAGGGAGTACGAAGCCTCATTGCGCCAGATGATCACCTACATGATGGAGGATCCGCGCTCGATCCGGCGCATGATCGACATGATCTGGACGGTGCGCGCCCTGGAGCGGGTCGGCGATCATTCCGGCAATATCTGCGAATACATTATCTATCTGGTGAAGGGCAAGGATGTGCGCCATATCAGTCTGGCGCAGATGGAGCAGGAAGCGCGCTGAATGCCCGGTTATCCAGACTTGTCGCTGTAACGTTCGCGGCGCTTCATCTTGCGGATGCCGCCGGCCAGTGCACCGTGTGAGGTGTTCAGCTTGGCCTCGATCTGCTCCAGGGCGCTCAGCATCTGTTCGGTATTCATGTGGTCGTGGCTGAAATCGAACTGTAGGCCATGGCGATCCCCATGGACATTTTGCACACAGCCGATTACCTGCTCGAGGCGGATATTGTCCAGACTGAGCCGCAGTTCCAGCATCTCACCTTCGGTGTAGCCATGTACCGAGCTGAATCCAAGGCCGAGAGTATTGAAATCCTGTGGACGCACACTGTCCCAGGTGGCTGCCGGTGCATCGGCGGGCTGCAGGCGGCGTACCTTGAGCGACAGCTTGTGCGCCCGATAGCGCGGGTGTAGGCGGCGATCTTTTCCCTTGTACATGACGGAAAGCCTGAATAGACTTGACACTACACTATGGCGGCCAGAGGCAGGCAAAGTTAAATATTTTAAATCCAATAAAAA
>MGXL01000085.1:0-322 GCA_001801365.1 Gammaproteobacteria bacterium RBG_16_57_12
GTGATCAAGGCCGCCGGCGACAATAAAGATGTATCCTCGATACGCTTTCTGAGCGCCAAGGTCGACAGCGTCGACCCGTTCGGGCAGACCGCCCTGATGCTGGCGGTGGTGAAAGGTAATTTCAGCAATGCCCAGATATTGATCAATTTCGGGGCCGAGGTGAATGTCGCGACCAAGGATGGCACGACCCCGGCGATGCTGGCGGCCTATTACGGCCATGAAGCGGTGCTGCGGCTGTTATTGCAGGCGGGTGCCAATATCGAGGCGGTCAATGGTTCCGGGCAGACCGCCCTGATTCTCGCGGCCAGGAACGGTCATGTTC
>MGXL01000085.1:380-10329 GCA_001801365.1 Gammaproteobacteria bacterium RBG_16_57_12
ACATAATGCCCTGCACATGGCCGCCTATTTCGGACATGGTGATATCCTGCGGATGCTGCTGAATGCCGGTGCTGATCTGAATGTGCGGGATAATAATCTTGACAGCGCACTGATACTGGCCGCCCAGCAGGGTAATGCCAAGGAAGTACAGGCTTTGCTGCACATGGGCGCCAATATCAACTTCACCAACAAAAACGGCGATTCCGCCCTGATCCATGCGGCGCGCAATGGCCATGCCACGACGGTGCTGGCGCTGCTGGCCGGTAATGCGGATGCCAAGATCAAGAACTCTAATGAAGAAACGGCCCTGATAGCCGCCGAAAAACGTGGTTATGCGAAGATCGTCAATCTGCTCAAATCGGTAAAGTCGCGCTGAGCTGTTTCTGCCCCTGGCCAAGGCTATTCTGTATTGGGCGGCGGTTGGCGCTGATCGGAAACAAAATCCCGGGCGGCGAAGCCAAAGACATAAACCGCCAGAAAACAGCTGATTCCCCAAATTGCCAGTAACTTGATTATCATCGTCTCTTAAAGCCAGCTAGATACCATTCCGCGCGATCAGTCCTTGATAGAACAGGATTTATGTATATCATGTTATCAAGTCTGGAACACCATTCTGTTGATGTGTGAATTACTAGTAAAATGCTATCAATACTACGATACTGCATCTGATTTTCTGAATATGCGAGTAAATTCACAATTTGAATTATAGGAAAAAATGATTGATATTCTTTAGCATTTTTCCGGACGCCAGAATAACATCGAAGAGGGATGCAGCGGGTGAGCGTGGCGAACTATCAGGATAACAAAAACAACTGTCTTGCCCCCGATGTTTCAGGGCAGCTAGTCAGGCCGGCCCTGGAAATCATCCGGCTGTTGAAACAACCAGCGGCCGTTGTGGCGCTGGCCGTTTTTCTGACAGCCGGATGCAGCAGCGCCATCAACAGGGCGACAACCGGCCTGATGGCGGGGCTTGATCATGCCATGTTGAATCAGGATGATCCGGCCATTGTGCGCGACGGGGCGCCATCATTTCTATTGATGATCGATGCCCAGATCGGGCAGGACAAGAATAATGCCGATTTGCTGATGGCCGGGGCGAAATTGTATGGCGCCTATGCCAACGCCTTTGTCAGTGATCCGATACGCGCCCGGCGCCTGACCGACAAGGCATTTTCCTATAGTCTTCGCGCCCTGTGCATACGCAAGGCCGAACTCTGCAAAGTCTATCAGCAACCTTACAGCGATTTTATCGCCTTGGCGCAGGAAACCACTGTTCAGGATGTGCCTGTATTGTATGGTTTTGCCGCCGCCTGGGCCGGCCAGGTGCAGACCGATACCGCGAACTGGGCGGCACTGGCCGATATCCCCAAGATTAAAGCACTGATGGAACGCGTCATCGAGCTCGATGAAACCTATGATAACGGCGGCGCCCATCTCTATCTGGGTGTTATTGCTTCGCAGCTGCCTGAAGCCCTGGGCGGGAGGCCGGAACAGGGCAAGCTTCATTTTGCACGTGCCATCACCCTGTCAAAGGGGCATAACCTGATGGCCAAGGTACTCTATGCCCAGCACTATGCCCGTCTGGTGTTTGACCGGGAACTGCACGATACCCTGCTGAAAGAAGTGCTGATCGAGGATTCCGCCGCCGAGGGATTCACCCTGATTAATGTGCTGGCGAAGGAACGGGCGGCTCAATTGTTGAATAGCGCGGGAGACTATTTTGACTGATCACAATGCATATCCTGGTGGTGTTGCGGGCCATGCAAGATTATTTCTCCTGATCGCCGGCGTGTTGTGGACCCTGGGTTTTTTTTCTGAGGCAGGGGCCACGACCTTTAAAATCGCCACCCTGGCGCCCGACGGGACGACCTGGATGAAGGAGATGCGCGCCGGGGCGGAAGAAATCAAACAACAGACCAACGGCCGGGTGGAGTTCAGGTTCTATCCCGGCGGGGTGATGGGAAATGCCGGCAATGTGCTGCGCAAGATGCGCATCGGTCAACTGAACGGCGGCGCCTTTGCTTCAGGGGAGGTTGCCAGTGTTTATTCCGGGGTGCAGATCTACAGTTTGCCATTTCTGTTCAGGAGTTATGACGAAGTCGATTATGTGCGCCAGCAGATGGATGAGCAATTGATTGCCAATATGTCAGACAAGGGTTTGGTGCCCATTGGCATCAGTGAAGGCGGATTTGCCTATATGATGAGTGACAAACCCTTGCTCAAGGTCGTTGATCTGAAGGGGAGGCGGGTATGGATCCCGGAAGGAGATGCCATCAGCCAGGCCATGTTCAACGCCGCCGGCATATCACCGATTCCCTTGCCGATCGCCGATGTTTACACCGGGCTGCAAACCGGCCTGGTGGATACCGTGGCCAATAGCACCACGGGTGCCATAGCCTTTCAATGGCATGCCCGGATGAACCGGGTTACCGATGCGCCGATGCTGTTGATCATCGGCATGCTGGTAGTGGACAAGAAGGCCCTGGATAAGATTTCTACGGAAGATCGTGCCGTCGTTCTCAAAGTCATGACGGCTGCATTCAAACGACTGAATCGGCTGAATCGCGAAGACGATGCCAAGGCAAGAGAGGCATTGATCAAACAGGGAGTGACATTTGATAAACCATCGGAGAATGAGGTGATGCATTGGCGGGAAATCGCCAAACAGGCACTGGCCAGATTGGGCGCTGAAAATGTCTACCCCAGGGATCTGCTGGAGGCAGTTCAGGGGCATTTGAGTACCTATCGGGAGCAGAGCCGGAGTTCCAATGCCCAGTGATACTGAAGCGTCACGGCCCGGTCGCTTGCCGGCATTGATCCATCGCGTGGAAGATGGTCTGCTGGCCTTATTGCTGGCGGCCATGATCCTGCTCGCGATCTGGCAGATCGTGCTGCGCAATCTGTTCGATACGGGGATTTCCTGGGGTGATCCGCTGCTGCGGGTGATGGTGCTGTGGCTGGGATTGCTGGGGGCTCTGGCGGCAACCAGAAACAACAGGCACATCGCCATCGATGTGCTGTCGGCCTTTACTCCAAAGCCGGTGATGGATGTCGTCAGGCTCGTGCTGTTTGTTTTTGCGGCGGGCATATGCGCCATTATCGCCTGGGCCGCGACCAGCATGGTGTCGGCGGACTATCGTGACAACGTGATTATCTTCGCCGACGTGCCCGCCTGGTTCTTTGAGCTGATCATACCGCTTGCCTTTGGCCTGATGGCGTTGCGCTATGGTGTGCTCCTCTATTCGCAGCTGGCGCAACTGGTGGCCCATAAAAGATCGTCATGATACTTCTCGGTGCAGCGCTCATTCTTCTGGCCTTGTTGGGCGCGCCTCTGTTTTCCGTTATAGCCGCGGGTGCTTTGTGGGGTTTTCATAGCGAAGAGATCGAGTTATCGGCGGTCGCCATAGAGATTTATCGCTTGGCGGAAATGCCGGTATTGCTGGCGATCCCCATGTTCACCTTTGCGGGTTATTTGCTTGGCAGGAGTGGTGCCCCTCAGCGTCTGGTACGGATTACCCGCGCGCTGCTGGCCTGGTTGCCCGGCGGGCTCGCCATCGTTGCCCTGCTGGCCTGTGCGATTTTTACCGCCCTGACCGGCGCGACAGGCGTTACTATCGTGGCCCTGGGTGCACTCCTGTTCAAGGCCCTGACCCAGGAAGGGTACAGCGAGCGGTTCAATCTGGGCTTGATAACGACTTCAGGCAGCCTGGGAATATTATTTGCCCCTTCGTTACCGCTGATCCTCTACGGCGTGGTGGCCCAGCAACTGGGTCTTGAGCAGCCGGTCAATATCGCAGATCTGTTTCTGGCGGGCATTTTCCCGGGCCTGCTGATGCTGGTAATGCTGACGGGCTATTGCATGATGCAAAAGCGCAGACCGAGTGCGTCCACGAAGTCTGAGCCAAGGATCGGCATCAGCGAAACTATTCGGGAATCGATCTGGGAGATTCCACTACCGTTCCTGGTAATGGGTGGTATCTATACGGGCGTGCTCGCCGTATCCGAGGCGGCCGCGGTAACCGCGCTGTATGTTTTTGTGGTCGAGGTGCTCATACAGCGCGAGATCCGCTGGGCGGAACTGCCGGGCATCGTGCATGAATCCATGGTGATGGTCGGGGGGGTCCTGATCATACTGGGCGTCTCACTGGCCTCCACGAATTACATGATCGACACCGAGGTGCCGGCACGACTGTTTGAAACCATCAAGGCACATGTCGAGAATAAATGGACCTTTCTGATCCTGCTCAATATCTTCCTGCTGGTGCTGGGGATGATGCTGGATGTATTTTCCGCCTTGGTGATCGTCGTACCACTGATATTGCCGGTGGCGATCGCCTATGGTATACACCCGGTTCATCTGGGGATCATATTTCTTGCCAATATGCAGATTGGCTATTTCACGCCTCCCGTCGGCATGAATCTGTATATCGCCAGTTATCGATTCGAAAAACCCATTCTGGAGCTGTGTCGCGCAACCCTGCCATTTTTCTTGATACTACTGCTGGCCGTGATGATCATCACCTATTGGCCGGCGCTCAGTCTGACGCTGGTTGCTGAATAGCCGAATGCCGGATATTACTGGGTGATAGTCTCGACGACATCGGCTGCGTTATTGCTATTGCTCTGTGAGTCTACCTCTGTAGGAGATATTATGCTTTCGGCCGCTGTGGCCACCGCGGGAGTATCAGTTTCTTTTGAGAGTTCAGTGGCTGCCTGTTGCGCCACGCCCGTATCCGACACGATCTCGGCCGCTTGAATGATTTGCGGTACCATGGGGGTCTCCGCTGGTGAATCCTGCCTGTCGGCTGTTGTTGATTGGATGGTGTCCTCGCTGGTAATTGATGCCGGAGCTGCGGTGATGATTTGATTCAGCGCCACCTCTTTCTTGCCGGGGACACTGGTTTTTTCCGCAAGGATGGCGGGAGCCTTATGTGATTCCGCGGCAGTAGCTTTAGTTTCCGCCGGGTTCCTAATCGCAGCATTGCCAGGGACAGATGTGCTTGCGTGTAGAGTGGAGCTGGCTGTGGCAGACACAGTGGGCGGCTTCTGCCGTGCATCCTGACCGGAATCCCGAATCACGGCCTTGCTGGAGGTATTGCCGCCAGATCGGTTCGTATCAACCGCCCGAGATGATGTTGAGCTGGCAGTGCTGCGGGTGCGTGCCGGATCCTCTGGTCTGACAGGTTTTGCTGTGCCGGTGGCAGCGGTGCTCTCCTCATGGGCAGATCTTGCCTGCGGGTGCAAATCAGTGGTGGATGTGTAGGAGTAGACGGCGCCAATGACCATGATGATCGCCATGCTGAAGGAAATGCCACGTAGTTTGCGACTGTTCCTGATCCTTGCCTGAGCATTATCCAGTGAGACCTTGCCCTGCGATTTCTCGAGCAGGGTTCGCTTGCTGATCTCTTTATCCAGTTCGCTTTCCAGTTGCCTGATGGCACTGCGCAGGGTTTTAACCTGCTCTTCGGCCAATTTGATCTTTGCCTCAGCGTCGTTCTTGACGCGGTTGTGGATTTCGCTTTCCTGTAACGACAGGGCGGTGGCAATTTCACGTTCCAGGCGCATTTCAAAGGCCGTGTTTAGATCGGATTCAAGCTTGGCCTTCATGGCCTCGATCT
Organism: Gammaproteobacteria bacterium RBG_16_57_12; assembly: GCA_001801365.1. Taxonomy (GTDB): domain Bacteria; phylum Pseudomonadota; class Gammaproteobacteria; order RBG-16-57-12; family RBG-16-57-12; genus RBG-16-57-12. The sequence goes on from MGXL01000085.1 coordinate 5,999, forward strand.
GGGGCGAGCTCGTTGCCGAAGTGGCCAGCCTGATTTCAAGATCCCTGATACCGTTCTCGGCAGTGCCGGCGCGTTGTGCTGCTATGATCAAATTCTGTTCGAGATCGGCAATCCTGGTGCGAAGTGTTGCAGATTCGATATGGTCGGCATCCTTGGCCGCGGCCAGCTGCTGGGCGGCCTCGGCAAGCCTGGCCTGCAAATCCACGATACGCTGGTCCAGAGCCTGTTTACGATCATTTGATTCCAGGCGCTGCTTTGTTTCCGCCGCCAGTTGTGATTGCAATTCGCCAATAGTCGTTTGCAGGTTGGTTTCGATTTCGGACTTGAGCCTGGCCAATTCCGCTTCAACCTCGCTGACACGCCGGGTATGTTTCTCCGATTGCTTGCGTGCATCATAGGCTTCCGCTCTTACCAGAATGATCTCCTGTTCCAACTCCTTCCTGGCGGCCTCCATCGTGGCCAGGCGTTGTGATTCGTCCGTTAATTTACTGCCGAAGTCGGCGGCAAGCGCCGCCTTCTCCTCAAGCTGGGCAATATACTGCCTGTGCTGCTCGGAAACCTGGCGGGCCTCGTGGAGTTCCTGAGTGATACTGGCGATTTCCTGCTCCAATAGCAAACCTTTAGCTTCGCTGGCTTGTGCATATTGGGTGATCTCCGCCAATTTGACATAGGCCTCCTCCAGCTTCGCCTGATGATCGATCTGGAGCTGTGTTTTGAGATGCGCTGATTGCTGTTCCAGAGCATCTGCGCGTTGCAGATGCTGTGCAGCAGATTGATGGGCAGCCGCCAGTTCCTGAGATAGCCGGCCAATCTCTGATTGGTGTAGATGTGTATTCTGTTCGGCAGTTTCCGCGCGTTTAGTATAGTCGACCAATTGTGACTGTAAAGAAGCGATCCTGTTTTGCAGTTCGCTGCTTACCTGGTTATTGCTGTCGGCAGCGCTCGCCTCGAGCCGCTGGATATGGGCCTTCTGCTCCTCCGCTACACAATTGGACTGCTCAAGAGACTGACGCAGAAGACTCAGATCCTGTTCCAATTGCAGACGTGCCCTGTCAATGGTTTCCGCCCGCCTGATTTCATCGTTCAAGCGGGTTTCGGTCGTCGCGATCTGATCCTGAAAGACGTTGGCGATACTTTCGCGTTTCATTGCGGCATCCTGTTCGATCTGCGCAATGCGTTGTGCCTGTAGATCAGCGTGTTGCCTGGTGTTGTCGAGATCCTTTCTTAGAGCGCTGATATTATGCTCGAGTTCTGAACGGTTTTTCTCGATACTATCACGGCGATTTATCTCATCAGCCAGCTCTTTTTTCAGTCTTGAGATTTCCCTGCTCAAGGTATTTTGAATTTCATTGGCGGTGCGAACGGAGTCGGTTTCGGCGCGCTGCCTGACCTGTGAGGTCTCCTGTTGCAGGCGCGCAATTTCATTTTGCAATAATTGCCGCTCTTGCTGAAAGGATTCGGCGCGCTTGATCTCTTCATCGAGCAAGGCCTGAGCCATATTCAGTTCATTGCGTAAATTAGCCTCAGCTTCCAGGTCGGGTTTGCTGGAGCTCTGTTTGGCACCATTATTTGATTCATTAGCCGGCGGATTAGCAAGTGGTACAGATTGATCGGCAAATGGATTTGTTGGATTGGCACTGCTGGAAAAGGCATGTTTGGCCTGTGAAAAATTTACGATTTCTCCTGCCTTGGCAGAAGAGGCTCCGCCTTTCTTTCCCTGGAGCGCCTTGACACCTTCCTGCAGGATGTAGACTTCCATGCCGAGCTGAATCAGCAAAAAGGCCGCGATGGCGCTCTGTTTGTCATTGTCGGCACATATAATGTATTTCAGACTCTTGTTGATGCTGCCTGCCTTGAGACGTAACAGTGATATCGGAATATTGATACCGATGCCGTTTTTGGCGAATTCTTCCGGATTGCGAACATCCAGCAATACGGCCCCCTTTTCCAGCAGCAGAAGTGCCTTGTCGGTATTGACATAATTCAGTAACGGGATCTGCAGCAGATTGTAGAAATCCTCACGTGACAGTCGGAGCAACTCTCCCTTGTCGATGGCTGTAATGGAGGCGTTGCGTTCACCATTGGCGATCAATGCCTCCTCGCCAAAACTTTCGCCAGGCCCGAGCTGGGCGAGCAATATATCCTTGGCATGCGCCGATGGTTTGCGCGAGACTCTGAAGTTACCCTGGGTGATGATGTAAAAGTAACCGTCACGAGTGCCTTGCTTGATAACCACTTCATTGGCCGATACCGTTATATGCTCGATACGCGCCATTAGTGACTGGAGTTTGTCGGGCGTCAGGCGCTGTAATGCGGGAAGTTTCAGCAGGCACGCGATCCAGTCGGAGCCACTATCTGCATGAATTTCCGTAATCTCATATGTACCGCCGTCGTTCCAGTGCAGCAGCAGATCCAGCAGGTCCGAATCTACGCACAATAGGGTGGTTAGCCCCTTGGCCGTAGCGGTGCTGGTTCTGGGTGTTTGTAAAGACAGGGGTGTCCGCGCGGCCGGAGTGCCGGCCTTGATGGTGGTACGTGCCCCCAGGGTATCGACAATCTCGACCTTGCCGGTCAGCACAAACAGCATGCGTTTATCATCATCGCCCTGCTGAAAGATCGACTCGCCCGATGTGAATTGATGCACAGATGATTTGCTGGCGAGTTCATCGAGCTTGTCGGTTTCGAGCCTGTTGATCGGCTCAAGGCTGGCAAGGGCCTTTTTGTCTACTAGTTTGGTCGCAGCACCCATGGTGGTTACCTGTCGTATAAATCATTGCAATAGGGATTCGCGGCCTTTATGTGGGGGCTGGCCGCGTACTCAAAGTATCGTCTATGAACACATTATGCTTAAAGGCGGGACGAGCTAATTGACAGAGTTATGAAGTTCCGCACAATGCTACTGTGAGGCATGTCACAAAAACCTTGGGCTCAGGATGCCCGGGGCCTGTATGTCTTGTGAGACTGTAACCGGTCCAGTCTTGACGGAGTATGGTCTCCAGCAGGATAAAACAGGGATGAACAAGGTCTGCAAGGTGTAGTATCATGCGGCACTAAGATAAGGCAGATTAAGGACTGTTATGTTGGAACTCAATCCCATCTACAACCGTATCAAGGATATGAAGGGGCGCAGCGCGACCCTGAGGGGGTATCTTTGACTACGATGCCAAATGTGAACGGCTGGACGAGGTAGTCCGCGAGCTGGCCGAACCCCACATCTGGAATAATCCGGACCAGGCCCAGGAGCTGGGCCGCGAACGCGCCCAGCTGGAAAAGGTGGTGAACACCTTGACGGATTTGGGCCGCAGCCTGAATGATTGCCAGGAACTGGTGGATCTGTCGGCCGAGGATAATGACGAGGCGGCCATCCAGAGTATTGTTGCGGAACTGGATGAGCTGGAGCATCGACTGGCGGATCTGGAATTCCGGCGCATGTTTTCCGGCAAGATGGACCCCAACAATGCCTTTCTGGATGTCCAGGCCGGTTCCGGCGGAACCGAGGCCCAGGATTGGGCCAACATGCTGTTGCGCATGTATCTGCGCTGGGGTGAGGCGCATGGTTTCAAGACCGAGCTGATTGAGGTTTCCGAGGGAGAGGTTGCCGGCATCAAGAGCGCCACGATCCGCCTGGAGGGCGAATATGCCTATGGCTGGCTGCGTACCGAGACCGGCATCCACCGCCTGGTGCGCAAGTCGCCGTTCGATTCCGGCAACCGGCGCCATACCTCATTTGCCTCGGTTTTCGTCTCGCCGGAGGTCGATGAAGACATCGAGATCGAGATCAATCCGGCCGACCTGCGCGTCGATACCTATCGCGCCTCCGGCGCCGGCGGTCAGCACGTCAACCGGACCGACTCGGCGATACGCATCACGCACATGCCCAGCGGCATCGTGGTGCAATGCCAAAGCGACCGCTCCCAGCATAAGAACCGCGCCACGGCCATGAAGCAGCTCAAGGCCAAGTTGTACGAGATGGAAATACAAAAGCGCAACGCGGCGCAGCAGGCGCTGGAAGATACCAAATCGGATATCGGCTGGGGCCATCAGATCCGTTCCTACGTGCTGGATCAGTCGCGTATCAAGGATCTGCGTACCGGCATCGAAATCGGCAATACCCAGGCCGTGCTGGATGGCGATCTGGATCTGTTCATCGAGGCCAGCCTGAAGCAGGGTTTATAAGCACATAACATGATAAAGTGACCACACCATGAGCGAGATCGAGACCACCGAACTGGATGAACACAAGCTGATCGCGCAGCGTCGCAGCAAACTGGAAGAACTGCGCGCGCGCGGCATACCGTTTCCCAATGATTTCCGCCGTAATGTCATGGCGG
>MGXL01000085.1:10384-11640 GCA_001801365.1 Gammaproteobacteria bacterium RBG_16_57_12
GGCCAGGGTGCAGATTGCCGGGCGCCTGATGGCGCGCCGCATCATGGGCAAGGCCAGTTTTGTCCATATCCTCGACATGTCCGGCCGTATCCAGCTCTATGTGCAGCGCGATGCCCTGGCCGAAGGTGTGTACAGCGATTTCAAACACTGGGATATCGGCGACATCATTGGCGCGGAGGGCGTGGTATTTCGCACCAAGACCGGCGAACTGTCGATCAGGGTGGACGACATCCGCCTGCTGACCAAGAGCCTGCGCCCCTTGCCGGATAAATTTCATGGTCTGGAAGATCAGGAGACCCGCTACCGGCAACGCTATCTCGATCTGATCATGAACGAGGTGTCGCGCAATACCTTTCGCGTGCGCAGTCGTATCGTCAGCTTCATTCGCAATTATCTGGAGCAACGCGGTTTCCTCGAGGTGGAAACGCCCATGATGCAGGCGATTCCCGGCGGGGCAACCGCCAGGCCGTTCATCACGCATCACAAGGCCCTGGATATGCAGCTGTTCCTGCGTATCGCGCCGGAGCTGTATCTCAAGCGTCTGGTGGTGGGTGGTTTTGAGCGGGTGTTCGAGATCAACCGCAACTTCCGCAACGAAGGTTTATCCACCCGGCATAATCCGGAATTCACCATGCTGGAGTTCTATCAGGCCTATGCGGATTATCACGACCTGATGGACCTCACCGAAGACATGCTGCGCTCCCTGGCGCTGGAGGTCCTGGGAACCACAGCCATCCGTTATCAGGGACAGGAGTACCATTTTGGCAAACCATTCCAGCGCCTGACCGTGAAGGAAGCCATCCTGCAATTCAATCCGGACATCCGGCCGGAACAGCTGGACGATCCGGCTTCGGCCCGCGCCGTGGCCGGGCGACTGGAGATTCCGCTCAAGGATAATTATGGTCTGGGCAAGGTGTGGATCGAGATCTTCGAGAAGACTGTCGAGCATCGTCTGCTGGACCCGACCTTTATCACCGCCTATCCCACCGAGGTGTCGCCACTGGCGCGGCGCAATGATCAGGATCCCTTTGTGACCGACCGGTTCGAGTTCTTTGTCGGTGGGCGCGAGATCGCCAATGGCTTTTCTGAGCTGAACGATCCGGAGGATCAGGCCGAGCGTTTCCGTAAGCAGGTGGCAGAAAAAGAGGCGGGTGACGAAGAGGCCATGCACTTTGACGAGGATTACATCATCGCCCTGGAACACGGCCTGCCGCCGACGGCGGGCGAGGGGATCGGTATCGACCGCCTGGTGATGC
>MGXL01000086.1:0-2066 GCA_001801365.1 Gammaproteobacteria bacterium RBG_16_57_12
CTTGATTCAAGCCTTCAGCGGCTGGGACTCGAGACGGCGCTCGCGCAGGCCATCAAGGACGCGGGGCTCGCAGGCCATGTCACGGCGACCGCCGGCGCCGTGGTGCAGGACGCCGCTCAGTTGCGTTCCACCATACACGATAATCTCACCTTCATTCCCATGACATTGGTGCTCGGCCTCGCCCTCATCGGCTGGATGTTCCGGAAACCTTTCGCGGTATTCATGGCCGGTCTGGCCATGACGGTAGTGACGGCTGCGGCTGTGGCCGTGCTGCCTGTGATCGATCAACCTTACACCCTGGTGACCAGTATGGCGGCGCCGTTGCTAGCCGCCCTCACGATCGCCCTGCTGATCCATTTCTACACGGCCATGACCCTGGCTGAGCGGCATGGCGTCCGTGGTGCTGACCGGGTCAGGCACGCCATCGGTGATATCCGCGGCGCCGCGCGTTTCACCTCGATAACTACAATCGCAGGTTTTGGCTCCTTGATGTTCAGCAAAATTCCGCCCATCCAGATGTTCGGTGTCGTGGGGGTAGTCGGTGAGATCCTGGTGTATTTCACGGTCATTGTCCTGCTACCCCCCCTGTTTATCCGTTGGGATGACAAGAAATGGCGCACTGACAGTGCCGGCATGCGCTGGATCGATAGCTTTGTCCTCCGGGTGGCGCGCATCGGGATCCGCCGGGCCGGCGTGGTATCGATACTGTTTCTGGCGCTTACCCTAATCACATTGCCCCTGTTATGGCAGATAAAATCGGAAACCGATCTGCTTAAATTTTTTGCCGACGATCATCCCTTGACGCTGTCGACACAAAAAATCGAGGACAAGCTTGTCGGTATCACGCCGCTGGAGGTCGTGTTTGACACTTCCGAAGCGGAGGGGATGAAGGCACCTGAACGGCTGCAGGCGATCCGCGCCTTCCAGGCCTGGGCCGAATCGCTGCCGGAGGTTGACCGCGCACTGTCCATGGCGGATATTGTCGAGGACATGAACTGGGCCTTCCATGGCGAAGATCCCGCGTACCGTGTCGTGCCGCAGAGCCGAAAACTGATCAGTCAGTTGCTTTTCATCTATGATGGCCGCGATCTGTCCGACTTTGTGGACAGCGCTTACCAGCGCACCCGTGTGGTACTCGCGGTCAATGTTCATGGCGCCAATGAGACCGGTGCCGTTATCAAGGAAATCGAGTCACACCTCGAACAACAATCCATGCCTGCAATGAAGTGGCACATTGCCGGATTTGGCCGACTGTTCTACGACCAGCAGGAGCTGCTGGTCATGGGCACGCTGAAAAGTTTGTGGATGGCTGTCTTGCAGATATTCATCATCATGCTGATTCTGTGGCGCTCCCTGCTGGCGGCGGCGCTCTGCATCATCCCCAATATCGCCCCGATCTATGCCACCTATATCCTGATGGGCGCCGGCGGCATCTGGCTCGACATGGGGACGGCCCTCATTGCCAGCGTCGCCCTCGGCGTCGCCGTGGACGACACGATCCATCTATTCCATGGCTATGTCGAACGGGTGAAGAAGGGGGTAAAACCCACTTGGGCCCTGGCGCGGAACTACCGGCAGGCGGGCCGGGCCGTGACAACAACAAGTTTTATTCTGTGTGTGCCGTTTTTCCTGCTCACGTTTTCATCGTTCCAGCCCACTTCACATTTCGGGCTGCTCACCACCTTCGGCCTGCTCGCGGCCATGCTGTTCGATCTGCTGTTGCTGCCGGCCCTGCTGGTGGCCATCTCCGCCAGGCAGGCGCGGCTCGCGGCTCGCTCAATACCGCCTGAATGACATGCAGTAATGGCACAATCAGTTACCGGATTTTTCAAGCCAAACAGGAGGCAATGATGTGGGTCAGAGTATTGTTTGTCAGTGTATTGGTATTGCTCGGGGCCTGTTCCAAAAGCGATGAGAAGGTTGAAGACCACGTCTGGAAGGAAAAAACCGATACCATCGACAAGGCCAGGGATGTGGAACAAACCATCCTGGATTCGGCGGCGCAGCAACGTGAGCAGATAAACAAGCAGGAAGAATAGCCGCTCTGGCCCGGCGGGGGGGGGGGG
>MGXL01000086.1:2100-4677 GCA_001801365.1 Gammaproteobacteria bacterium RBG_16_57_12
CAGTCAATGCCGGATGGGTGGCTGGTTGACGATTCTCAGGTAGGGTTTTACCGTCTTCCAGCCTTGCGGGAATTTTTTCCTGGCCTCTTCGTCCGATACCGCGGGTGCGATGATGACATTTTCACCGTCGTGCCAGTTGGCCGGCGTGGCCACGCTGTAATCGGCGGTGAGTTGCAGGGAATCGATCACGCGCAGGATTTCATCGAAGTTGCGCCCAGTGCTGGCCGGATAGGTGAGGGTGAGCTTGATTCTCTTGTCCGGCCCGATAATGAACACCGAACGTACGGTCAGGGTCTCGCTGGCCTTGGGGTGGATCATGCCATACAGCATCGATATCTTGCGGTCTGGATCGGCAATCAGGGGGAAATTCAATTTCATGCCCTGAGTCTCTGCGATGTCTTTGCTCCAGGCCTTGTGGTCATCGAGGGAGTCCACGCTGAGACCGATCACCTTGACATTGCGCTTGTCGAACTCCGGTTTGAGCCTGGCTACCACGCCCAGTTCGGTGGTGCATACCGGGGTGAAGTCCTTGGGATGAGAGAACAGTACTGCCCAGCTGTCAGCCATCCATTTGTGGAATTTAATCTGTCCCTCGGTGGTCGCTGCAGAAAAATCCGGAGCCATATCGCCTAATTGTAGTGCCATACATTCTCCTCCAAGTGATTTCCAAAGGGCGGGGGCTCAAAGTATAGTTGCCGTTACGGCAATCGCAAACCGCAGTAATATAACGGTTTCATGGTGGCCTGGTGCCTGCAGGGGTACTGCCTGTACGGCTGAAGTGTTCCTGTCCGTGCGAGGTGAAATCGTGAAATGGTCTGCCGGATCAATGAATCTCTAGACAACATGAAAAAGTGCGGTTAAATTTAGCTCACCCAACCTGCCGTGGCAGACTGGGTGTCAGGCGATCAGACGGTTCCCCGGGAGGTGGGCCGGGTCGTTTCAGGTGGATGGATCAGGCTTCACTATGGCCCATGAATTATTGAATTTGTTAGCTGAGAGACATTATCACGATGAGTAAAACAAAAATCTGGTGCGGTTATCTGAATGCCGGTGAAAAAAGCGCGGCCGTGCTGCGCGATGATGAACTGGATACGGGCAATCCAAATACCCTCTATCTATTTAATCTGGCGAGAAATGAAATTCTGGAATACAGCCGCGCAATTGTCGAACCGAAGTTGCGTGAGCTGAAGGGACAGGAACAGGGGCAGGAGGTCGAACTGAAGGCCGCCTTCAAGAAAGTGCGCGCCGATTTCAAACCACGCGGAAAGGCCACTACTGTCCTGGTGCGCGGTAAGGCTACGCCCGCTGCCAAGCAGGACGTGGTGAAGGATGATGTGGATGATGTCATCGATGACGGTGATGTGCCGGTTCTCGATGAACTGGACCCGGACGAATAAGCCAGCCTGGGCGGCAGGGAGGCCGCCCAGACTTTCCGGCCTCCATCCGGAATCCTTATGAATTATCCTGGCCAGCCAGAGACAGGATAAAGTCCGCGAGCCGTTCGATATTGGTATCGGTTACGCGCGGTGATTGCGCCGGCATCGACATTCTGCCCCACTTGCCGCGCGAACCGTTATGAATGCTGCCGATCAGGATCATGCGGGCATTCTTTTCCGGGCGATATTTTTTCGCGACATCGTTCCAGGTCGGACCGACCAGCGGCTTGTCAAGCTGATGACAGCTCAGACAACCGCTGCTCCTGGCGAGCTTGAGCATTTCCTCCCGCGTATCAGTAGCTGTTTCCGGCGCCGTTTCGACAACGCTGGGGGCCTCTCCGGCAGTACCTGCAACAGGGGAGGCGCCTTCCTGAGGCTGTGCCGATGGCGCGCCAGTTTCTGTCGTGGTTTGCTCGGGGATGGCCGCGGCCTGCTCACCGCCTTGCCGGGCCGGTGTCGGAGTGGAGGTATCACGATCCGAGCAGGCGCTCAGCAATACTATCCCGCCAATCAGGCAGGCGCGTAGAGTGTTGATGGTCATGATGATTCCTCCCAAGTATTAACAACGTGGTTCTGTGGGAGCAAGTTCGAAAGGCTCCCGGGAATTATTTCTGAGCTATCCACAACAGCGCAATCTCATCGATCGCGATATCCGTTTTCTCCAGGCGGATGTCGATGGCGTCGATATTCCCGGCCAGGGCCTGCCATTTCTCCTGAATCTATTGCAGATCATCGGTCAGGCGGTTTTCCGGATCGGCGAGATTGTCCTTCTCATCCAGGCCGGCATTGCGCCACGCCTGCAGGGTCTTGTGGCGATAGAGTGATTCCTTCAGTTCCCTTTCGTCGCGCCGGAAGTAGTCCGGCTGGTCGATCGCGGCATCCGGCATCCGGCATCAGATATACCCGTCATGCCCACGATCACCCCATGCGCGGTCAACTGCGCCGAATCAAATCGGTGATTACGGCCGACTGAGGAAAATTCCTTGTGCGGGCAAGAGACCAGTGAGGGGCGCGCGCAATTTATGAAACATACGGGTTAAGTCCGGAGATAAAAAAGATGGTGTAATTTACCTCATCCCAGACGAGGTGGAATATATCCGCAAGTCAGGGGTACGGCCGGATTATGTTCTGTCCTTGCCGG
>MGXL01000086.1:4713-7824 GCA_001801365.1 Gammaproteobacteria bacterium RBG_16_57_12
ATTTTTCCCGCCCGCCCTGGTCCAGGCGGCTGATATTGAGCCGCTGATTGCGCACCCGCACCTTCTTCAGGATCTCGACGATATCCGGCGGCAGGTCATCGGGCAGATCGACGGTGCTGTAATGATCATGGAGCTTGATCTGGCCGATGAATTCGCTGTCGATGCCGGCCTCGTTGGCGATGGCGCCGACGATATCCCGCGGCGTGGCCCCCTGTTCCCGGCCGACCTCGATGCGCCAGGTGGCCAGACCGGCCTCGGAGCGCGCGCGGCGGGGGGCGCGTTCCCGCGCCATGCCCCGCGGGGCTTCGCGCGTTTCGCGTGATTCGCGTGGCGGGGCGCTTTCCTTGTATTGCAGGGGGCGCTCGCGCTGCACCAGATAAGCCAGCGCGGCGGCGACCTTCTGCGCATCGATATCATGTTCCTGCTGATAGGCATCGATGACCTGTTGATAGAAATCCAGATCCTGGGCGGCGATGGTGTCGGTGATCTGTTGATTGAACTGTTCGATGCGCTTGTTGACGATGGTCTGGGCGCAGGGCAGTTGCATCGGTTCTATTTTCTGTTTGGTGGCACGTTCGATGCTGCTCAGCATGCGCATTTCGCGCGGTGAAACAAACAGGATGGCGGTGCCGCTGCGTCCGGCGCGGCCGGTGCGGCCGATACGGTGCACATAGGCCTCGGTGTCGTTGGGGATGTCGTAATTGATCACCAGGTCGATATGCTGCACATCGATGCCGCGGGCGGCCACGTCGGTGGCCACGACGATTTCCAGTTTTTTGCTCTTGAGCTGGTCGATGGTGCGCTCGCGCAATACCTGGTTCATGTCGCCGTTGAGCGCGGCGCAACTGTAGCCGCGCGCCTCCAGGCGTTCGGCCAGTTCCACCGAGGCGGTCTTGGTGCGCACGAAAATAAGCGCGGCGGTAAATGCCTCGCCTTCCAGGATGCGGGTCAGGGCCTCCAGTTTGAATTTGACGCCGACCTGAACATAACGCTGGTTGGTATTCTCGACGGTGCTGGTCTTGGTCTTGATCTTGATCTCGCGGGGATTGTTCAGGTGGCGCTGCGCCACCTTGCGGATCGCCTCCGGCATGGTGGCGGAGAACAGGGCCACCTGGCGCTTTGGCGGGGTCTGTTCCAGGATCCACTCCACATCATCGATGAATCCCATGCGCAACATCTCGTCGGCCTCATCCAGCACCAGGCTGGTGAGGGTGTTCAGCTTGAGGCTGTTGCGGCGCAGATGATCCATGATGCGGCCCGGGGTACCCACCACCACATGGACGCCGCGCTTGAGATGGCGTAATTGCACATCCATGCCTTGTCCGCCATAAATGGGCAGCACATGAAAGTCGCGCAGGTGGCGGGCATAGGCCTGGAAGGCCTCGGCGACCTGGATGGCCAGCTCACGGGTCGGTGTCAGCACCAGCACCTGCGGCTGCCGGTTGCCAAGATCGATCCTGTTCAGCAGCGGCAGGGCGAAGGCCGCCGTCTTGCCGGTGCCGGTCTGGGCCTGCCCCAGCAAATCGTCGCCGTTGAGCAGGAGCGGGATGCTCGCCAGCTGAATCGGCGACGGGGTCTCATAGCCGATTTCCTGCAGGGCCTGCAAAATGGGGGCGGAGAGTGATAGATCTGCGAAGCTCGCAGGGGGTGTGCTCGACATGAATGATTTACCTGTGTAGAGGGGATTAAGGCCTGAAAGCGGGTCAGGCACATGGATTACAATGAAGGCAATTATAGCGTAAATCCATGCCAGGCGGGCGAATTAATCCGCAAGCCCATGTCTCGCGCTACAATAGGCGCTGGCAGGCGAATGGTCGAGGTTGGTGCATGTGCGGGATCTGTGGTGAACTGCGTCTGGACGGGCAAGCGCCCGATCTGGGCTTGCTGGGCCGGATGATGGAACGGATCGCCCGCCGCGGGCCGGATCACAGCGGCGCCTATTCCGATGGCCCGCTGGCCCTGGGTCACCGGCGCCTGTCGATCATCGATCTTTCCGAGCGGGCCAATCAGCCGATGCTTGATCCCGAACTGGGTCTGGCGCTGGTATTCAACGGCACTATTTATAACTACCCGCAGTTGCGCCTTCAGTTGCAGGACAAGGGTTACCCGTTTTTCAGCAGCGGCGACACCGAGGTGATCCTCAAGGCCTATCATGCCTGGGGCGCAGACTGCGTCAAGCACCTGCACGGCATGTTTGCCTTCGCCATCTGGGAGCTGCGCGGGAAACGGCTGTTCCTCGCCCGCGACCGGCTGGGCATCAAACCGCTTTATTATGCGCAGACGGATGACGCCTTCCGCTTTGCCTCGAACACCCAGGCCCTGCTGGCCGCGCCGGATGTAGACACCACCCTCGACCCCATCGCCCTGCACCACCAGCTGACCCTGCACGCCGTGGTCCCCGCGCCGCGCACCCTCCTGCAGGGCATCCGCAAGCTGGCGCCCGGCACTACCATGACAGTCGATCTGACAGGAAGCATCCAGGTGCGGTCCTATTGGCAGTTGCCGGCGCAGCGCCCCGGGCAGCCCCGCTCCGAACAGGAATGGCAGGAGCTCATTCACGCCGCGCTGCGCTCGGCGGTGTGCCGCCATCTGGAGATCGCCGATGTGCCGGTGGGGGTGTTGTTGTCCGGCGGGCTGGATTCCAGTCTGCTGGTGGCCCTGATCGCCGAGTCCGGCGCCCGCGACCTGCGTACCTTCTCCATCGGCTTTGAAGACATCGGCACCGAACAGGGCAGTGAATTCCAGTATTCAGATCAGGTGGTGGAGCGTTATCAGACCCGACATCAGAAATATCATATTCCCAACAGCGAGGTATTGCCGCGACTGCCCGAGGCGGTGGCCAATATGGCCGAACCCATGGTGGGCCAGGATGCGGTGGCCTTTTATCTCCTGGCCGAGCGGGTGGCCCCCGAGGTGCGCGTCGTGCAAAGCGGTCAGGGGGCCGATGAGGTATTCGGCGGCTATTTCTGGTATCCGCGCATGCAGGCCGAACAGGGCAGCGATCTGGAGCGCTTTGCCAGACACTACTTTGATCGCCCGCATGCGGAATATCTCGCCACGGTAACCCCGGCTTATCACGGCGCCGACCACACCAGCGAACTGATCGCGGCC
>MGXL01000086.1:7848-8677 GCA_001801365.1 Gammaproteobacteria bacterium RBG_16_57_12
ACCTTCATGGACCGGGTATTGCGGCTGGATGTCACCACCCTGATCGTCGATGACCCGGTCAAGCGTGTCGACAACATGACCATGGCCTGGGGCCTGGAGGCCAGGGTGCCGTTCCTGGATCACGAACTGGTCGAACTGGCCATGCAACTGCCGCCGGAGCTGAAGCTGGCGTCCGGCGGCAAGCACATCCTCAAGGCCATTGCCCGGCCCCTGCTGCCCGCCGCCGTCATCGACCGGCCCAAGGGCTACTTCCCCATGCCGGCGCTGAAATACGTGCGCGGCGACTTTCTGGCCTTCATGCAGGATGTGCTCAACTCCCGGGCCTGCCGCGAGCGCGGCGTGTTTTCCCGCACCTATCTGGATCAGCTATTGCAGGCCCCGGAGCACCATTTCACCAGGCTGCAAGGCAGCAAACTGTGGCATTGCGCCCTGCTGGAATTCTGGTTACAGTGCCATGTGGATAAAGCAATGGCGCAGCGGCAGGGGGCATAACGCTAGTCAGCTCATTTTGCCGCTCGGAGGGCATGGTGTTTTTGTGGGAGCGAGCGTCAGCTCGCGATCATCCTGGATCATTACAGGTAATGCATTGGACCTCTTGACCCTTCAAAATACTGTTCCTCGGCAGCCTCGGTATTCCCGTGGCGCGGTGGTCGTAAAGTGTGCAAGCCCTGGTAGTGCGTTTTACCAAAAGGGTTACACAATGAAATGGATGGATTTTTTTGCCATACGTCGTTGCAAACCCTCCGCCGCACTTATTGTGCGGCAAGGGGTTGCAACGACGTATGGCAACACAGGCCTCAATTGCGGAGACTGTGCTTACCTACGACAA
>MGXL01000087.1:0-4369 GCA_001801365.1 Gammaproteobacteria bacterium RBG_16_57_12
AAATGACCGGTATGAATTTCGATGACCGGCGCCCCGGCCGCCGCTGCCGCCTCCACCTGGCGCGGCTCGGCATCGATAAACAGGGAGACCCGCACCCCGGCATCCTTGAGGCAGGCGCAGGCCTCGCGTATCCGTGGCAACTGGCCGGCCACGTCCAGGCCGCCCTCGGTGGTCAGTTCCTCGCGCCGCTCCGGCACCAGGCAGCAATCCGCCGGCCGGGTGCGCGCGGCGATCTTCAGCATCTCATCGGTAACCGCCATTTCCAGATTCATGCGCGTCAGCACAATGGCGTTGATCAGCTCCACATCACGCTCCTGGATATGACGCCGGTCCTCGCGCAGGTGCAGGGTGATGGCATCCGCGCCCGCCTGCTCCGCCTCGATGGCCGCCTGGACCGGATCGGGGTAACGCGTGCCGCGCGCCTGTCTCAGCGTTGCGACATGATCGATATTTACCCCCAGCAGTATGTTCTTGACTGGCTCCATCGGTCATCCTCCAGTCTCTGCCAACTGCACCACCCGATTTACCTGGCGGACCAGCTCCCGGCTGTGCAGAGGCCGGTCACCGAGCTGGCCCTGCAGCATGGCGCGTAATAAGTTTCTGGCCTCATGCCGGGATTGCTCATCATCCAGCGTTCCCTGTTGCAGGGCCTGCAATGTCCTGCCATGCACCCTGATCCCGGCCTGCTCCGGCTGCCAGGAGACGGGGCCGCCATCCATTCGGTAGCTATACAGGCGCTCGGCGCTGATCGGCGCGCCGGTACCGGCCTCACGATCCAGAATGATGCCGTAACCAATGGCCTCCAGCAGCCGTACTTCAAACAGCCGCAGCTGCTGCTGTTTCTCTGCCGCCGCGCCAGGAGCGGGGGGCAGGGCAGCCAGCCGGCGCAGGGCATGATCATATGCCCCGAACAACTCCAGGTGGGGGTCATCCCGGTGCAGCAGCCGTTGCAGCAGTTCGTTGAGATAAAATCCGTTCAGTATCTGCTCACCCGACAATCCCAACGCCAGGCCGGATGGCTCGGCATCCGTCAGGGTCGCCAGACCACCGCGCCCTCGCCACGACAGCAACAATGGCCGAAAGGGTTGTAACAGACCACGCCAGCGTCCGCGGGCACCTTTAATCCCGCGGGCCACCAGGCCAATCTTGCCATGTTCCGGGGTAAACACCTCGAGCAGGGCGCTGGTTTCCCGGTAGGGACGCTGGTGAATCAGATAGGCCGGCTGCAGGGTGACTCTGGAATCAGTGGCCATCATCGTAGCCCAGGCTGCGCATGGCCCGTTCGTCGTCAGACCAGCCCTCCTTCACCTTGACCCACAACTTCAGGAACACCTTGGTATCGAACAGCCGTTCCATGTCCTGGCGTGCCTGGGCGCCCACGCGCTTGAGCTGTTCGCCGGCCGTGCCGATGATGATACGTTTCTGCCCGGGGCGTTCCACCCAGATCAGGCCATAGATATGCAGCACCCCGCCTTCCAGGGTGAATTTTTCAATTTCCACCGTCAGGGCATAGGGGACTTCATCGCCCAGATTGCGCATCAATTTTTCCCGGATAATCTCCGCGGCGAGAAAGCGCTCGCTGCGATCGGTGATCTGATCCTCGGGAAAAAACGGCGCCGAAAACGGCAGCAGTTTTACGGCCTCCTGCTCCAGCACGGCGATATTGTCGCCCTGCAGGGCGGAGAGGGGCACCACGGCCGCGAAGCTCATTTGCTGCATCATGGCCTGGATATGCGGCAACAAGGCCTCCTTGTCGTCCAGTTGATCTATTTTATTGATGGCCAGTATCACCGGCGCGCCGGCCTGTTTGATCTTATCGAGCACCATCTGATCCTCATCGGTCCAGCGCAGCCGGTCCACCACCAGGATCACCGCATCGACATCACTGATGGAACTGCCTGCCATACGGTTCATATAACGGTTGATCGCCCGCTGCCCGCCCTTGTGCAGCCCTGGCGTATCGACATAGACGATCTGAGCGTCCGCGACGGTTTTAATGCCGAGGATACGGTGCCGGGTGGTTTGTGGTTTTGACGAGGTAATGCTGATCTTCTGACCCAGCAGTTTGTTTAACAAGGTCGACTTGCCGACATTGGGGCGGCCGACGATCGCCACATAGCCGCAGCGCAGCTGCGTTTCCTGATCTTCACTCATAGCCTAACTTCTTCAGCACCTCTAGTGCCGCCTCTTGTTCCGCCTTGCGGCGGCTAGCGCCTATACCAATAGCCGGCTCTTCCAAACCTTCCACGACACACGAGACTGTAAAATTCTGGTTATGCGCTTCGCCTTCAATTTGCACGGTATCGTAGTTGGGCAAGGCCATTCGTCGCGACTGTAGATATTCCTGAAGCCGGGTTTTAGGATCCTTCAAAGTCTCGTCTGGCGAGATGGCCTCAAGCCGCTCGCGATAGAGCGACAGTACCAAGGCCCGCGCCGGCTCGATGCCGCCATCAATAAAAACCGCCCCGATGATCGCTTCCAGCGCATCGGCCAGGATCGACTCGCGGCGAAAACCGCCGCTTTTGAGCTCACCCGGCCCCAGCGTCAGATAATCACCGAGTTTTAGTTCCAGGGCCAGCTCCGCCAGGGTTTTGCCCTTGACCAGAGTGGAGCGGCAACGGCTCAAACCACCCTCGTCCGTCCTGGCAAAACGCAGGTACAAATGCTCGGAGATTACGAAGTTCAGGACCGAATCACCGAGAAATTCCAGGCGCTCGTAATTGCCGCCGCCGACACTGCGATGTGTCAACGCGGCTTCCAGCAGTGGTGTATTACTAAATGTATAACCCAGTTTGCGGCTTAAGGTCCGCAGCGACCGCATCAATGCTAGACCTCTTGCTCATAATGATAATGCACCACCACCTTGACGCTGCTGGTCATGGGTGCTTCCGCATTATAATCGATGGTAATCAGGGTGCTGCCGCCCACAGTTTCAACATATATATCGTCCTTGGTCACCCGGCTCACATCATCGATGTCAAAACGCTTCATCAGAGTCTCGACGATATCTCTGGGTTTGGCATCGCGCATATCGGGGTCTGCCGCCAGGGATTTCAGGATAGAGTCCACCTTCACGCTCTCGATATACAGCGGTGCGAGGCGGATTATCAGATAGGCGAAAAACGCTACCAGAGAAACAACCATGACCATGCCCAGCATGGTGATCCCCTGTTGTTTTTTCTTATTGATCATCGCAGATCTCCATCAATTACTATTGAATTTTGTCGCCAACACGCTCAAACGCACCCAGGTTCATCCAGATCATGAACGCCTTGCCGACCAGGTTCTCCTCGGGCACGGTGCCCCAGAAACGGCTGTCGTTACTGTTGTCCCGATTATCCCCCATCACCAGATATTGCCCGTCCGGTATCCTGGCCTCGATACTCTGGGAGGGCCGCGCCGGATCCAGCAGAATCTGATGATCCACCCCATCGAGATGCTCCAGCATCACATGGGCGCCCGTCATGCCGCCGCCCGCGCCGGCGCCGATATACCCGCCCAGGCCTTCCTGGATCATCGGCTCACCGTTGACATATACGATTTTATCCTGATAGCCAATCACGTCCCCGGGAACACCAATCACCCTCTTAATATAGTCTATGGAAGGATCCTTTGGATATCGAAACACCACCACGTCACCCCGACTGGGTTTGCCCGTCTCGATGATCCGGGTTTTCAACACCGGAAGCCGCAGTCCATAACTGAATTTATTGACCAGGATGAAGTCGCCGATCAGCAGGGTGGGCATCATGGAACCCGAGGGGATACGGAAGGGTTCCACCAGAAATGAGCGCAACAACAGCACGATCAGGATGACCGGAAAAAATGAGCGGGCATATTCCACCAGCAGGGGTTCCCTGGCCTGCTCACCCTTCTCGGCCGGAATACGGCGTGGTTTCCACAAGAATACATCCAGCAGCCAGATCAGGGCGGTCACGGCCAGCGCCGACACCAGGATCAGTTCAAAATTAATGTTCATTTTTTACCCACATGCAATACCGCCAGAAACGCCTCCTGGGGAATCTCCACGGAACCGACCTGCTTCATACGCTTCTTGCCTTCCTTCTGTTTTTCCAGCAGCTTTCGCTTGCGGGTGATATCGCCGCCGTAGCACTTGGCCGTGACATTCTTACGCAGGGCCTTGACCGTGGCCCGGGCGATGATGTGACTGCCGATGGCCGCCTGGATCGCCACCTCGAACATTTGCCGGGGAATGATCTCCTTCATCCGTTCCACCAGATCGCGGCCGCGATAAAAGGCCTGCTCACGATGCACGATGATGGATAGCGCATCCACGCGATCGCCATTGATCAGCACATCCAGCTTGGCCAGGTCCGCCGGTTGAAACCGCTCGAAATTATAGTCCAGC
>MGXL01000087.1:4392-12256 GCA_001801365.1 Gammaproteobacteria bacterium RBG_16_57_12
CTTGAGCCGGTCGAAGAAATCCAGAACCACCTCGTTCATCGGCAGCTCATAGGTCAGCGTGACCTGCCGGCCCGCATAAAGCATGCGCTTCTGCACGCCGCGTTTTTCCACGCACAGGCCGATCACGTTGCCGATGTATTCCTGCGGCACCAGGATATTGGCAGTGATGATCGGCTCGCGCATCTCTTCGATCTGCCCGGCGTCCGGCAGCTTGGCCGGGTTGTCGACATGCAGCGTCTCGCCCTGCCGGGTCAGCACCTCATAGATTACGGTGGGCGCGGTGGTGATCAGGTTAAGGTCATATTCCCGCTCCAGGCGCTCCTGGATGATTTCCATATGCAACATGCCCAGGAAACCACAGCGAAACCCGAACCCCAGGGCCTGCGAGGTTTCCGGTTCGTAATACAGGGCGGAATCGTTGATTCGCAGCTTGGCCAGCGCCTCGCGCAGATCTTCATAATTTTCGGAATTCACCGGAAACAATCCGGCAAAGACCCGCGGCTTGATCTCCTGAAAGCCCGGCAGGGAGGTCGTGGCCGGCTTGATGGCATCGGTCAGGGTATCGCCCACCGGCGCCCCGTCGATTTCCTTGATACTGGCGATGACGTAACCGACCTCGCCGCAGTTCAGCCTATCGGTCTCCTGGCGCTTGGGGGTGAATATACCAACCTTGTCCACGATATGGTTCAGACCGGTAGACATCACCTTGATCTTTTGCCCGCGACGCAGGCAGCCGTTCTTCACCCTGACCAGCGATACCACACCCAGGTAGTTGTCAAACCAGGAATCGATAATCAGGGCCTGTAATGGCTCATCCCGACTACCGCCAGGCGGCGGGATACGCACCAGCAGTTGCTCCAGCAGATCCCCCACGCCGAAGCCGGTCTTGGCGCTGACCTTTATGGCATCCTTGGCCCCGATACCGATGATATCCTCGATTTCCTGGATGACCTGGTCCGGGTCGGCCGAGGGCAGGTCGATCTTGTTCAATACCGGCACCACCTCCAGCCCCTGCTCGATGGCGGTATAACAATTGGCGACACTTTGCGCCTCGACACCCTGCGCGGCATCGACCACCAGCAGGGCGCCTTCGCAGGCCGCCAGTGAACGGGAAACTTCGTAGGAAAAATCCACGTGCCCCGGGGTGTCGATAAAGTTCAGTTGATAGGTGTGACCATCCCGGGCGTGATAATTGAGGGTGACGCTCTGGGCCTTGATGGTAATCCCGCGCTCGCGCTCCAGATCCATGGAATCCAGCACCTGCGATTCCATTTCGCGCTCGGACAAACCGCCACAGGTCTGGATAAACCGGTCGGCCAGGGTCGATTTGCCGTGATCGATATGGGCAATGATCGAAAAATTACGTATGTATTTCTGATCCACCACTTCACATCCGGAATATCACTAAGTATAAAAAAATGAGGCGCCGTGTTGGGCGCCTCATTTTACCACTCTTCCCGCCGCTTACCGTCGTACCGGCCCGTCCCCGCAGGCGCCCTCCTCTGGCATTACGACCCCGTCATAACCTATGGTCGCGGCTGATTGTATCATAAGTATCTGACGGCAGCGCCAAAATGACTGAGCAAGGCCTGAGGATCGAGACGATGGTGGCATATTGCATGCTCGCCAGCCATCAACACCGGCACCTGCTCGCCAAATCGGTCTTCCCACTCACGGTTGTCATGGATATCCACCCATTCCAGATCAAATCCCAACCGATCCTGATAGGCCAGCAGCGCCTCGCGCATCTCATGGCACAGGCTGCAATAATCGTGGCCATACAGGGTAAGGGTGCGGGCCATCAGGGCATCCTGAGCACCATGAAGGTCGGGGCGCCCTGACGCTGGACCAGCAGGCGCACCGTTGTCCCGCCCGGCAAGTCCTTGACCATCTTGCCGAAGGACTCCGCGTCCTTGATCTCGGTATTATTCAGCATCAGGATGACATCGCCACGCTGTAAACCCGCCTGGCTGGCCGGGCCCTTGCTTACCTGCGTCACCAGGACACCGTTCTTGTCGACCTCCAGGCGTTTGCGCAGTTCGTCCGTCAGATCCTCGACCACCAGACCCAGGCGATCGCCGGTCACCTTGTCACTTTTGGCGGATGAGAGTTTCAGGACTTCATCCTCCGGCAACTCGCCGATCTTGACCAGCAAGGTCTGCGCCTTGCCGTTGCGGATGACCGTCACCTTGACCTTGGCGCCGGCCTTTACCATGCCGACCATGGGCGGCAGGCTGGCCGAGGTGCTTACCGGCTTGCCGTCGAAGGCGGTGATGACATCACCCACCTTGAACCCGGCCTTTTCCGCGGGACTATCCGGCAATACCCGCGATACCAGAGCGCCTTCCGGTTTATCCATCTTGAACGATTCGGCCAGCTCGCGGGTAACGTCCTGGATCAACACACCCAGCCAGCCGCGCGACACATGACCGCTGGTCTTCAACTGATCCGCCACATCCATGGCGACATCAATGGGGATGGCAAATGACAGGCCCATGAATCCGCCGGTACGGCTGAATATTTGCGAATTGATACCGACCACATTGCCGTCCAGATCAAACAGCGGTCCCCCAGAATTGCCGGGATTGATCGCCACATCGGTCTGAATAAAGGGTACATAATTCTCACGGGGCAGGCTGCGCCCGATGGCACTGACGATCCCTGCCGTTACGCTGTGATCAAAACCAAAGGGTGAGCCGATCGCCAATACCCATTCACCGACCTGCAAGATCTTGTCGCGCGCCATCCTCACCACCGGCAGATTGTCGGTGTCGATCTTGAGCAGCGCGATATCACTTTTCTTATCACTCCCGACGACTTTGGCCACCAGCTCGCGGCGATCGCTCAGGCGGACAATAATTTCATCCGCCTCAGCCACGACATGATAATTGGTCAATACATATCCGTCCTTGGATATGATAAAACCGGAGCCGAGCGATCTGGCCTGCAATTCATCAGGCAACCCGCCATCCCCGCCACCAAATTCATCGCCGAAGAAATGCCGGAACAAATCGCCGAGCGGCCCTTCCGGGACATCCGGCGGCATATTCAATGGAGGACGGTTAATACGGGGATGTTGCATCGTCTGGGTAGTGGCGATATTCACCACGGCCGGACTGAACTCCTGTACCAGGCCGGTAAAATCAGGCAAGCCTTCTCTGGCGGAAGCCAGGGCCACCGTGCTGTAACACAAAGCCAACAGCAATATTCCATGCATCCAGCCCATCATTTTATTGTGCATATTCACCTTTCCAATCATCGCTTGTGTAAAAAATTTCAGATTAGATGCCGGACCAGCGGACGAGTTCCTGCATCTGTTTGCGCAGGATGACCGCCTGATAACGCTCGTCTTGCCCAATCCTGACCGTAATGTGCCGCAACCACAGATACCCAAGCAGTAATCCTGCCAGGCCACTGATGGTTACAGTGAGTTCAGAGTCCGTCTGCCGCGCGGCGGCGAATTGTTCGCCCAGCATTGCGGCCGCCAGCATCGCCAGCAGGGGCACCATATAGACCATCAGCGAACCACGCACCAGGGCCTGTTCCTGTATGCCGATAACTACTTCATCACCTACCTGGGCGGCGGCATGATTGATCACTTTAAGCCGATTGCGTTTTTGCCCCAGGACTTTCTGCAAAACAGAAGTGCCGCATCCCGTATTGGCGGCACAGTTGCCGCAGGTGGTCTTACGCCGGGTCTCCACCCAGGCATATTCGCCATCAACAGCGACTACCTGCGCGGTTTCTTCAATCATGGTCAGCCTCCCAAGGCGACGAGACGGAGTTTGCCATCAGCTCGGTGGTAATCACCGGCACATCACCGATCACTATCACCTGATGGCCTTCGGTCACCACGGCGGTGGCATTCACCACTCCCATATTCGTGGGTCCCTCGCGCTGTTCCATCTTGGGCTTGAGCTTTTCGATAAATACCGAGACAGACGCCAGGCCGTCGGTGTATAGCATATGATCGACAAGGTCGCCGAGATGTCTGGACTGTTGCCTCTCATAAGAGGCCAATTGGAAACCCTCGGGTAACTTTCTGACCCGCCAGCGCTGATGCCCGGCAACCGGCTGCTGCTCGCCTTCGCCCTGACGGTACCATTTGAATTTGTGTGCATCAATCTTCGATTGCAACAGGCTGTCCGGCACGGTATCGACATATTTGATATCCGTGAACATGAATTGTTCTATGACGGCACCCTGCTCATCCAGCAAGGCGGATTTGAGCAACATGCCGTTGGCGGCATCAACCCAAAGTTGGTAACCATAGCGATATTGATCCCTGGGTTGTATGGATAGCAGTGTTGCCTTCTGACCCGCAATACGCTCCTGTCCGGCGAGTGTAATATAGTAAGAGCCTTCAAATGCAGCTACATCTTCGCCGGAAAAAAACGGCGATGAAGGACGGGACGAGTGCTTCTCCACAATTACCGAGGCCTCTTCCGGGAGTATGCAGGTGGAAATATCGTTATGTCTGATAATCTCGCGAGCGCTGCCATTGAGATGAATCAGGCGTTCGCGTTCGCCCCGCTGATCGGCAGCGTGCGCCACGCTCATGGTATCCAGTTGACTGCCGTTGATGT
The DNA here is from genome assembly GCA_001801365.1 of Gammaproteobacteria bacterium RBG_16_57_12. GTDB lineage: Bacteria > Pseudomonadota > Gammaproteobacteria > RBG-16-57-12 > RBG-16-57-12 > RBG-16-57-12. The sequence goes on from MGXL01000087.1 coordinate 8,979, forward strand.
AAACGAAGGTGCCGTGATAGTTCAATTGCCTATGGGCCTTTGCCATACTGCCGAGCAGTTGTATTGCCTGGTTTTGATTTTCAGTAGCGGCCCATGCTCCTGTGGCCAGCATCAGACTCAACATAATAACGGTGGTTCTGGAGAGATTCATTTACCTGCCTTGCTGATAACTGACTATACGCGCTGAGGGCAGCACTCCATACATGCCGGCACCCTGGGCAGAGACATTATGATTGATGAGATATCGATTCAGATAGGGATCCCTGCCCGCTTGCTGGCCGCTGCCGGAAACCGGAACCGCCAGTGAAACAATCCTTGGCTGTTGGGAGGACGCTGCCGCCACCAGCATCGGAAGGGGCTCATTGCCGGCCAGTTGCGGAGAGAGGGTGGTATCGGTCTGCACCAGACGCAGACCGCCCAGCACACCAAGCATGGCAACAGATGCGGCAACGGCAAAACCGGCAGCCTTTTTCCAATGATTATTCGTCGATGGCGACGTACGGGGAGCAAATATGATGGGTTCGAGTTCCAGAGCCAGGCTAACGCGGGCGGCGAAATTTTTATCAATTGAAGGAGGGATGTTGCTGCGAATGACATCGCTGATAAGGTGATACCGCTGCCAGCGGGAACATAATCCAGGGTCTTTGTTCAGACGCCCTATCAGATGTTCTCTCGCCTGCTCATCCAGCTCACCGTCCATAAATTCGGAAAGCTGTTGTTTGATTTGATCCTGTGAGCTCATAGCCGCCACTCCTGTAATGTTCACTCGCCCAGCAACTGCCGCAACCTTTCAGCAATCGCCTCTCTGGCCCGGAAAATCCGCGACCGGACCGTGCCGACCGGGCAATCCATGGCCTGGGCAATCTCTTCATAACTCAGGCCATCCATTTCCCGCAGGGTGATTGCGGTACGCAGATCGTCCGGCAATTGTTCGATGGCCTCGAAAACCGTACGTTCCACTTCATCCTTGATCAACATCTCTTCCGGGGTGGCAACGTCCTGCAAGCCCATATCCGTCTCGGTCAGCGTGGATCCTTCCGCATCGATATCGATTTCCATGACCCTGCGTCCATGGGCCACCAGATAATTCTTGGCCGTATTGATCGCGATGCGATACATCCAGGTATAGAACGCACTGTCGCCCCGAAAATTGGGCAAGGCGCGATAGGCCTTGATAAAGGCATCCTGGGATACGTCCAGTACCTCGCTCGGATCAGCGATATAGCGCGAAATCAACTTGGCTATCTTGTGCTGGTATTTCAGCACCAGCAGATCATATGCCTTCTTGTCGCCCTTTTGTACCCGCGCTACCAGTTCCTGGTCAGTGCTCTGTTCGCCCATGCGGGCCCCACCCCTTCTCTCCCGTGGCAAATCCCTTGCCTTTTTACACTAGACAGTCGGATACTGAATAAGTTCGTACGAGGTATCCGGTAATTGGCAATTCTGATAGCGCGACAACACGATCCCTAATACTAAACGGACCCTGCGCGGCCCTGCAAGCATTAATAAAATGAAACAACTGCAATATCAATGTGATGCACTGATCATCGGCAGCGGCGCGGCGGGGCTCAGCCTGGCGTTGCGGCTGTCCGACCGGGCCCGTGTAGCGGTGATATCCAAAAGCCAGCTCCGGGAAGGCAGCACATTTTATGCCCAGGGCGGCATCTCGGCTGTACTGGATGCCGAGGACTCCCTCGAATCACATATCGAAGATACCCTGAATACGGGCGCGGGTCTATGCGACAGCGCGGTCGTGCGCCATACCGTCATGCATGGCCGTGAACAAATTGACTGGCTGGTCAGGCAGGGGGTGAAATTCACTACCGAGACAGAATCGGACGGTTCCACGCATTACCACCTCACCCGGGAAGGTGGTCACAGCCATCGCCGGGTCATTCATGCCGACGATGCGACCGGCAAGGCCATCGAAACCTCCCTGGATCAACGCGCCCGGCAGCATGACAACATCGATATATTTGAAGAGCATATTGCCATCGACCTGATCACGGGCACCAAACTGGGGATACCCCAACGCTGTATGGGGGCCTATGTCCTGGACAAAAACGAGCACCGGGTCAAGGTCATGCGCGCCAGGTTCGTTATTCTGGCCACCGGCGGAGCCAGCAAGGTTTACCTCTATACCAGCAATCCGGATGTGTCCACCGGTGACGGTATCGCCATGGCCTGGCGTGCCGGATGCCGGGTGGCCAATATGGAATTCATCCAGTTCCATCCCACCTGCCTGTACCATCCGGAGGCCAAGTCGTTGCTCCTCACTGAGGCGTTACGCGGCGAAGGCGCCTACCTGCGCCTGCCGGACGGCAGCCGTTTTCTGGAGCGCTTCGATCCGCGCGCCGAACTGGCCCCGCGCGATATTGTCGCCCGGGCCATCGACCATGAAATGAAGCGTCTGGGTATCGAATATGTTTATCTCGATATCAGCCACAAGCCGCCCGATTTTATCAGGAGCCACTTCCCGAACGTGTTGCGCAGTTGCCGGAAGTTTGGCTTTGATATCACCCAGGAGCCCGTCCCCGTAGTCCCTGCCGCCCATTACACCTGTGGCGGCGTAATGACCGATCTGACAGGCCGCAGCGATATTGATGGGTTGTATGTCATCGGCGAGGCCGCCCATACCGGACTGCACGGCGCCAACCGCATGGCCAGCAACTCCCTGCTGGAATGTTTGGTATTTTCGGAAGCCGCCTGTCAGGACATTGAAGCCCGGCTCGGCATGGCAGATGAAATACCCATCTTGCCGGAGTGGGATGAAAGCCGCGTTACCGATTCCGATGAGGAAGTGGTGGTCTCCCACAACTGGGATGAGCTGCGGCGTTTCATGTGGGACTATGTCGGTATTGTGCGTACCGACAAGCGCTTGCAGCGGGCCAAGCGCCGTGTCGACCTGCTGCAGGGCGAAATCGAAGAATACTACGGCAATTTCCGCGTCACCAATGACCTCATCGAACTGCGCAACCTGGTGATGGTCGCCGATCTGATCATCCGCAGCGCCATGCAGCGCCATGAAAGCCGCGGCCTGCATTACACGCTGGATTATCCCCGGCCCGATGCCTCGCGGCCACCGCGCAATACCGTGCTTATTCCAGCGGCGTACCTGCCTCAAGACGCAGACGCACACGCAGGCGCCTGAAACTTTCCGCCGGCATCATATCGGGCAACAGCACGACATGGCGGCGGCCCGATACAGTCTTCAGGGCCAGCACCACCAAGCCGGGGTGCAGATAGCTGCCCGGCATGAGTGTGGCGGGGTGAGATTG
>MGXL01000087.1:12293-15870 GCA_001801365.1 Gammaproteobacteria bacterium RBG_16_57_12
ATACCAGCCCCGTCACGGCAGAGGGAGAACGGCGCCGGATGTGCTGACGTCCCGCCCGATAGCCGGAGCCCAGCACCATGGCAGCCAGCAGGAGTTTGACCGGCCACATCAGGCTGAGCGGCCAGAGGAGCAGGAGGGCGCCGGCATGCGACAGGAGGATAATCCTCGCCAGGCGGCGCGAGGCTTGCAGCTCAATGATCAGCGGGCTGGCGTATTTTCTGTATGACATCGGCGATCCCTGCGTCGATCGGGGCGGCCCGCCCATAGAAATAATCCTGCAACAACTGGTCAGGGTAGGTCAGCAATTCCTCAAAGGCAGATCTTTCACGTTCGCTCAACTGTTCATAGCGCTGTTCCAGAAATGCTTCGAGCATCAGATCCAGCTCCAGCATGCCGCGACGGCACTGCCAGCGCAGTCGGGAGCTGTTCATATCGAGTGTTTGGTCATCAGCTTCTTGATGTTGCCGATGGCCTTGGTGGGATTCAGGCCCTTGGGACAGACCTCCATGCAGTTCATGATGCTATGGCAACGATATAGCTTATAAGGACCTTCGAGGTTTTCCAGGCGTTCCGCCGTCGCCTGGTCCCGGCTGTCGGCCAGAAAGCGCCAGGCCTGCAACAGCGCCGCCGGGCCGCGGAACTTGTCCGGATTCCACCAGTAGGAGGGACAGGAACCGGAACAGCAGCCGCATAAAATGCATTCGTACAGGCCATCCAGGAGTTCACGTTGCTGCGGTGACTGACGGTATTCCACCTCGGTTTCCGGCTCGTGCACGATCAGGTAGGGGCGCACCGAGCGGTACTGGTGGAAGAACTGGCTCATGTCGACAATCAGGTCGCGGATCACCGGCATCCCGGGCAGCGGCCGCAAGGTCACCGGTTGCTTCAGCCCGGCCAGCGCCGTGATACAGGGCAGGCCATTGCGGCCATTGATATTCATGGCATCGGAACCGCACACCCCCTCGCCGCAGGAATGGCGAAAGTTCAGGCTTTCATCCTGGGTCTTGAGCGCCAGCAGGGCGTCCAGCAGCTTCATGTCGGGACGGAGCTCCTCCAGCACATAGTCCTGCATATACGGGACGTCATCCTGTTCCGGATTATAGCGATAGATGGAAAAACGTATGCTCATGTCAACATCTCATATCGGCAGGTAACAGAATGTCTCAATAGACTCTGGCCTTGGGCGGGAAAGATTCCACCGTCAGCGGTTTCATCCGCACCGGTTTGAAATCCATACGCCCGCCCTCCCTGAAATATAAACTGTGTTTCAACCAGTTCAGATCATCGCGCTGCGGGTAATCGGTGCGTGAATGCGCCCCGCGGCTTTCCTGGCGCGCCAGGGCCGAGGTCACCGTGGCAAGCCCCAGCTCGACCAGATTCTCCAGCTCCAGCGCCTCGATGCGGTTGGTATTGAAGACCTTGCTGTGGTCCTTGATCAGCGCCTCCGGAACCCGCCGCGCCAGTTCCTGTACCTTGGCCACACCTTCGGTCAAAATCTCCCGGTTGCGGAATACGCCACAATATTTTTCCATGATCAGTTTCAGCTCGTCCCTGAGGGCATATATTGATTCACCCTCACCCTGGCGATCCCAGCGGGCCAGACGCGCCATGGCCCGGTCGATGCTGGCCTGCGGTTTGGGACGGTGATAACGGTTCTGCTTCAGATAGTCGCTGATGTGATTGCCGGCGGCTCGGCCGAACACCACGATATCCAGCAGGGAGTTCCCACCCAGACGATTTGCGCCGTGCACCGACACGCAGGCGCACTCCCCCACCGCATACAGGCCGGGGATTGCCTGTTCCGGGCTGTTGCCTTCCGGCACCACCACCTGCCCGTGCCGGTTGGTCGGGATGCCTCCCATGGTGTAGTGGGCGGTGGGATAGACGGGGATCGGCTCATTGACCGGATCGAAATGCAGGAAGGTCTTGACCATATCGCGGATGCCGGGCAGGCGCTTGGCAATAACCTCTTCGCCGAGATGTTCGAGCTTGAGCAATACATGATCCTTTTGCGGGCCACAGCCGCGGCCTTCATGCACTTCAAGATAAATGGCGCGGCTCACCACATCCCGGCTGGCCAGGTCCTTGGCATTGGGGGCATAGCGTTCCATGAAGCGCTCCCCATTGCCGTTGACCAGATAGCCGCCCTCGCCGCGCGCGCCTTCGGTGATCAGCATGCCCTTGCCGGCGATGCCGGTGGGATGGAACTGGAAAAACTCCATGTCCTGCAGCGGAATCCCGGCCCGCAAGGCCATGGCCATGCCGTCGCCGGTATTGATGCGCGCGTTGGTGTTGGTGCGGAACAGCTGGCCGGCGCCGCCGGTGGCGATCAGAGTGGTCTTGGCCTCGATGAACAGCGGCTCTCCCGTTTCGATCTCCAGCACCAGCGCGCCGAGCACATAGCCTTCCTCGTCACGGATCAGGTCGATGGCGAAAAATTCGTCGAAGAAATGGGTCTTGGCGCGGATATTCTGCTGATACAGGGTGTGCAGGATGGCGTGCCCGGTACGGTCGGCGGCGGCACAGGTGCGGGCCGCCTGATCGCCGCCGAAATTCTGGCTCTGACCGCCAAAGGGTCGCTGGTAGATCTTGCCATTATCCAGCCGCGAGAACGGCACACCGGCGTGCTCCAGTTCGATGACCAGATGCGATGCGGCCCGGCACATATACTCGATGGCGTCCTGATCGCCCAGATAGTCGCTGCCCTTGACGGTATCGTACATATGCCAATGCCAATTGTCCGGCAGGACATTGGCGAGCGCGGCATTCACGCCCCCTTGCGCGGCGACGGTATGGGAGCGGGTGGGAAATACCTTGGACACCACGGCCACGTTGGCCTCGGCATTGGATAATTGCAGGGCGGCGCGCAAGCCCCCGCCCCCGGCGCCGATCACCAGGGCATCGAATTTTCGCACGGCTATCGCCATCAGACCACCACGCTCAGCAAGGCCCTGAGCGCCAATACGGCCAGGGCGAGTAGACCAAAACCCAACACGACCAGCACCATCAGCCGCAATCCCATGGGCCGGATATAATCCAGGATCACATCGCGAATACCGATCCAGGCGTGTAGTATTACCGCCACAAAGAACATGAACCACGCCGCCCACACCCCTGGAGTGGCAATCCAGTGGCGCCAGCTCTCAAAGTCTGCCGGCGCATAAAGGGTGAGGGCGATGACGACAAACAGCAGAAATGTGCCGATATAAAGCGCGCTGAGACGCTGCACCAGCCAGGCGCTGAAACCCGTCAAACCCCAGTTCATAGACAGCTCACGATGGCGATAATGGCCGTGATACCTGCAGCGCCAAGGTTGACCCACCATGCCGACAGGCGAGCGGTCGCCTTACCCAACCCCACATCGATATCGGTCAATAAAAACCGGATGCCCGCCAGCACATGATGGGTAAGGCACCACACCAGCAACAGAATGATCACACGCACCAGCGGATGAGCAAGAAACGTCTGCACGGCGGCAAAGCCCGTGGCACTTTGCAGCGATAAGGCAAACAGACAAACGAATACCGGCAAGGAAAGAAAGATCAATATTCCGGAGATACGATGCAATATGGAGGTA
>MGXL01000087.1:15880-16052 GCA_001801365.1 Gammaproteobacteria bacterium RBG_16_57_12
CCGGCATTTTGATGCGCAACAGATCCAGGAAGATGGGCGGTTGTCTGGTTTTCATTATTAGGTCCGATATCGGCCGTCCTATCCGGCCGGATTAATAAATCTGCTATTAAGGCACAGGCTAGTGTCCTGTCACACGTCTAATGACGCCTTCAGCGAGACGAGAAGCGGCCAG
>MGXL01000087.1:16131-17538 GCA_001801365.1 Gammaproteobacteria bacterium RBG_16_57_12
ACAATACTGCTTTCCTGCACATTGTTCCACCGCCTGACGGGGTCAAGCTCATGAACACAGATTGGCAGTCCTTTTTACGAACCTGCGGCGCTGAACTGCAGGGCGATGCCTTGCTGCACTTTGGCAATCCCGCCCGTGAACTGCGTGCCATCGAGACAGGCGGCGTCCTCACGGATCTTTCACATCTGGGGCTGATCAAAATCAGCGGCGAGGATGCCGTCAGCTTCATGCAGAACCTGTTCAGCAACGATATCAAACAGGTCAGCGGGCAGCGCAGCCAGCTCAGTAGCTTATGCAGCGCCAAGGGGCGGGTGTTGGCATTGTTTCGCATCTTTATCCATGCCGGCAACTACTATCTGCAACTCCCCGGTGTAATCCTGGAACCCACCCTCAAGCGGCTGCGCATGTATATCCTGCGTTCCAGGGTTACCGTTGCCGATGCCAGCGATGATCTGATCCGCATCGGTTTTACCTGCCCTGAATCGTCGCATGACCCGGCATCCCTGCCGGGTAAGCTCCCGGAACAGGCCGATGATGCCGCGCCTTTCGGCCAGAGCACCATTATCAAGATATCCAACACACCGGCCCGCTATGAAGTGATCGGCGCGAACGGGGAAATAAAAAAAATCTGGCAGGTACTGGCCGCACAGGCCACGCCGGTAGGACCGCAACCCTGGCGGCTGCTGGATATCCGGGATGGCATACCGAACATTTACCCCCCCACGGTGGAGGCCTTTGTGCCCCAGATGATCAATCTTGAATCCCTGGCCGCGCTGAGTTTCACCAAAGGCTGCTATCCGGGACAGGAGGTCGTGGCGCGCACCCATTATCTGGGCAAGGTGAAGCGCCATATGTATCTTGCCCATGTGTCCGGTGAACATCTACCCGCCCCTGGAGACACGGTGTACCTTGATCTGGATAATCAGTCGGCAGCCGGCAAAATCGTTGACTGCGCCCCCACATCGAATGGTGGTCATGACCTGCTCGCTGTTCTGCAAACCGAGAACCATGAGCCCGGGCAGTACTATCATCTTGGGAAAGGTACGGCAGCGCTCACATTTAAAAACCTTCCCTATGTGAATGATTGACTATATTATCGAAATATAACCGACGGGCACACAGGCACCATGGAACACAACAATCAGCCACCCAATCCGACAGCCCAGAATGCCGAGCAGACAAATAAACTCATTGCCGAACTGCTTGTGGACATCAAGAGCAACAAATTAAAACTGCCGGTACTTCCCGATGTCGCCATCAAGATCTATCGCATGCTGGATGATCAGAAGTCGTCGCTTTCCCAGGTCGCCAAACTGGTCAACATCGATGCGGCCATCACCGCACGCCTGATCCAGGTCGCCAACAGCCCGATCTATCGGGGGAGCGTGCCGGTCGACGATGCCTTCA
>MGXL01000088.1:0-9455 GCA_001801365.1 Gammaproteobacteria bacterium RBG_16_57_12
GCGCAGGGTCTGATGCGTCTCGGTCAGACCCAGCTCAAAGGGGCTGCCGGCGTACTTCACCGAGGTCAGCGGACTGGCGCCGGTGCCACCGTCATAGCCGGAAATGGTGATCAGGTCGGCATAGGCCTTGGCCACGCCGGCGGCGACGGTGCCGACACCGGCCTCGGCCACCAGTTTCACAGACACCAGCGCCTGGGGATTGACCTGCTTGAGGTCAAAGATCAGTTGCGCCAGATCCTCGATGGAATAAATGTCATGATGCGGTGGCGGCGAGATCAGCGATACGCCCGGCATGGCATAGCGCAGCTCGGCGATCAGCTGATTGACCTTGTCGCCCGGCAACTGGCCGCCCTCACCCGGCTTGGCGCCCTGGGCAATCTTGATCTGCAATACCTCGGCGTTAACCAGATAATGCGGCGTGACGCCAAAGCGGCCCGAGGCGACCTGTTTGATCTTGGACATCTTTTCAGTGCCATACCGTTCGACCGCCTCGCCACCCTCGCCGGAGTTGGAGCGTCCGCCGAGGCGGTTCATGGCGATGGCCAGCGACTCGTGGGCTTCGGGCGACAGGGCCCCCAGCGACATGCCGGCGCTGTCGAAGCGCGGCAGGATGGCCTCAACCGGCTCGACCTCTTCGAGATCGATGGCCGGCAATCCCTGCTTCAGCACCATCAGGTCACGCAACACCGTAACGGGTCGGTTATTCACGATATCGGCATAGACCTGGTAGTCTTCGTACTTGCCGCTGCGCACCGCCACATGCAGCGTCTGGATCACATCCGGGTTGTAGGCATGATATTCACCATCATGGATGTATTTGAGCAGCCCGCCCTGTTCAATTCCCTTGCGGGGATTGAAGGCGGTCCGCGCCAGGATGCGCTGGTCAGCCTCCAGATCGGCGAAATTCGCGCCGGACAGACGGCTGGTCGTACCCTTGAAGCACAGCTCGACCACTTCGTCATGCAGGCCCACGGCCTCGAACAGCTGCGCGCCACGATAACTGGTGACGGTGGAAATGCCCATCTTGGAAATGATCTTATACAATCCCTTGTCGATGCCCTTGCGGAAATTCTGCCACAGTTCGGCCTCCTTCTTGCCGCTGATTTCCCCGGTCTCCAGCATGTCACGCAGACATTCATAGGCGAGATACGGGAACACCGCCGTGGCGCCGTAGCCGATCAACACGGCAAAGTGATGCGGGTCACGGGTAGTGGCCGTCTCGACCACGATATTGGCATCGCAGCGCAGACCCTCCTGAATCAGGCGCTGATGCACCGCGCCAGTCGCCAGCAGGGCATGGATGGGCAGTTTGTCCGGCCCGATGCCCCGATCGGAGAGGATCAGGATCACCTTGCCCTTTCTGACCGCGGACACCGCCTGGTTGCAGATCGCCGTCAGCGCGGCCTTGAGATCGCAGGTGGCTGAATAATTCAGATCGATGCGGCAATGGGCAAAACTCTCCTGCGGCAAGGCCAGCAACTGCTGCATCTTGCTGTAGGACAGCACCGGTGAATTGGTTTCCACCCGGTCGGCGTGAGCGGCCTCTTCCTGGAACAGATTCTTTTCCCGGCCGAAACAGGTGTTGAGCGACATGACGATGCTTTCGCGCAAGGGATCAATGGGCGGATTGGTCACCTGGGCGAACTGCTGGCGGAAATAATCGAACAGCGAACGCTGCTTGCGCGACAACACCGCCATGGGCGTATCGTCACCCATGGAGCCGACCGCCTCCTGACCGCTGCTGGCCAGCACGCGCAGCACATCCTGCCGCTCTTCGTTGGTGACCTGAAACATCTTCTGATAACGGCGCAATTCATCCTTGTCCATGGCGGTATTGGCCTTAGCTTCATCATCCAGTTTCGACTCGAGCCGGCGGGCATATTGATGCAGCCATTGCTGGTAGGGATGGCGGCGCTTCAGGCGATTGTCGATTTCTTCCGGCAACAGCAGCTCGCCGGTTTCGGTATCGGCAGCCAGCATCTGGCCGGGTTTGAGCCGGCCCTTGGCCACTACCGATTCCGGCGCATAGTCGTAAACACCGATTTCCGAGGCGATGGTGATGTGCCGGTCCTTGGTGATCACGTAGCGGGCCGGACGCAGGCCATTGCGGTCCAGCACGCAGGCCGCATAACGACCATCGGTCATGACGATGCCGGCGGGACCATCCCACGGCTCCATGTGCATGGAGCTGTACTCGTAAAATGCCCGCAGATTGGCATCCATGGTATGGACATTCTGCCAGGCCGGCGGCACCAGCAGACGCATGGCGCGAAAGATGTCCATGCCGCCGGCCAGCAGGGCCTCCAGCATGTTGTCCAGACTGTTGGAATCGGAGCCGGTCATGGAGACCAGCGGGCGCACATCGGCCATGGGCAGCAGCGGGGTTTCAAACTTGTGGCCGCGCGCGATCGCCCAGTGACGATTGCCCTGGATGGTGTTGATCTCGCCGTTATGGGCCAGATAGCGGAACGGCTGCGCCAGGCGCCACTGCGGCCAGGTATTGGTGGAGAAGCGCTGATGAAAGACGCACAGGGATGAGGTTAAACGCTCATCGCGCAGGTCCAGATAAAACACCGGCAGGTTGGCCGGCATCACCAGCCCCTTGAAGGAAATCACCCGGCAGGACAGGCTGGGAACGTAAAAGACATCGTCAGCGGGTTGTAGTGCCTTTTCGGCGCGGCGGCGGGCGATATAGAGATGACGCTCGAAGGCCGTCTGATCCATGCCTGCTGCGGCATTGACGAAAATCTGCTCGATCACCGGCAGGCTGCGCAGGGCCTCTTCGCCACAGGCGCGGCTGTCGGTCGGCACGGCGCGCCAACCCAGCACGTTCAGACCTTCCCGGCCAAGCTCCGCGGCCAGGGTCTGGCGGGCCTTGCCGGCCAGGCTGGCATCCTGATTCAGAAACACCATGCCCACGGCGTACTGAGCAGCCAGGTCAAAGCCCTGCTCGGCAGCGACCGCGCGCAAATAGCTGTCGGGTTTTTTCATCAGCAGGCCGCAGCCATCGCCGGTCTTGCCGTCCGCGGCCACGGCGCCTCGATGGGTCAGACGGGCCAGGGAATCAATAGCGGTCTTCACCAGCCAGTAACTGGGCTGGTTATCCATCTGGGCAATAAGACCAAAACCGCAGCTATCCCTTTCAAACTCGGTTCGGTACAAGCCGGCAAGTCTTTGATCACTATTTGGTTCTGAGCTCGTCTGCAGCATAAGCGCTACCCTGGTTGATCCCGTTTTCTCCGCATGTGACGCGCGCAAAAAACGTTGGCAAAATGGCTGGAAATTATACAATCGCAGGCACGATTATACAATGAAAGCGGCTGGTCTTGGTCAGGTTATTACAGCGCAGCCGTTACTGGCGCAGGGCATTTATTTCCTGATGGATGTCGCCGATGCGGCGGGGAAAGGGCTTGTTTTTCTGCAGGGCTTTGGGCAGGCGCTCATGAGCGGCGCGCGCCTTGTCCGGGGTGGCATAAACGCCAAATACCAGAACATACCAGTCTTGGCCATCGCGCCGCTTGTGATAATACGCGACAGGCGACTTCAGGCCGTGGTCCATAATGACCTTCTTCACCGCCCCCTCATCATTGAGCGCCATCAACTGCAGGGTATACGATGTGCGGCTCTGGCGCAGCAGCCAGGCTTCGCGGTTAACCGGTTCTTCTGCCTGGAGCGTCTCGGCAGGCCTGGGCGGTATGACTACCGTAACACTCGGCTGGACCTGTGGTGCTGTGGACGGAATCGTTTCGTGCTGTGGCTTTACTGCACTCACCTCTACGGCCGGTATAGCAGGCTCTGGGGGCGAAGATTCAGGCCGGGTGTCGGTCTGCATCTGTGTCGCTTCCGCCACCAGCGTTGGTTGCACAGCATCTGCTGCGGTGGGTACCGAGGCACCCGCCGCTACGGATTCATCCTTGGCCGCCTCGGGCATGGCCTGCTCGATCGGTTCTTGCGCGGGAGGGAGATCCAGCGCCACCCTTTCCCGAGGGGCTTCCGTTAGCGAGGTAGATTTCTCCTGATATAGCCAGACCGCCAGAACTGCCAGCAGCACCAGCGCGGCCGCCGCCAGGATGCCTTTGCTCAGGCGTGGCAGGTTGAATCGGGAAGCGGCCGGATTGACGGGGGCCGTTTTCTCCTTGAGAAATTCGTTAATCGCGCTGGGAATGCCGCCGGTCTTTTTATAGGCCCACTCCAGCCAGGCATCGGATAACAGATCTTCACGCAAATCATTGGAGACTTTCAGACGCGAGCGGATATATTCATCGGACTGTTCACGAGTGAAGGGGTGGAGCTCGAATTCCCGGAAACTCAGCCGGGATCCGGGCTCTTTTTCTTTTTCAAACAGGGCGCTCAGGCTCTTTTCACCAAACAGCACCAGCCGCAAGGTGGCGCGCCCATCGATCATGCTGTCGGAATAGAGCTGGAGCAAGATAGCCAAACGTTTTTCCGATAAGTGCTGTGCATTGTCGATGGCGACTACCGGGGTCATCATGCTGCGCGAAACATCCGCCAGATATTTGCCCAATGCCGCCTGCCAGTCATCCCTCAGCGCCACGGGGGATAATCCCAGCCCCTGGGCGATGCCGAGGAAAAACTGCCGGTCATCGACATGTTGCGCGGCGTCCGCCACACACAGGCGCCAGTTGATCCCCAGGCGGATCTGCAGCTGTCTGAGCATATAGGTCTTGCCCAGTCCCGCCACGCCCGTGACCAGGGCAATCTGGTCGCCGTAATCAAGCAGATAACTCAACAGATTGAGCAGATGCACACGCCCCGGTTCAGCAAAGGCCTCCGGGGCATCATCCTCTGGCAGCAGGTGCTCGGATGGCCAGTCATGCGCGGGATCAACCCGTGATGACAGGATGGGCGGCAAATCATCGGCATCCAGTTTTTCCAGAGGTTCCGACGGAATCTCTTCAACCTGGAGAGTGGGAATCACCTTGTCATCTATACCGGGGGACATAAAACCATTAAGCACCATCACTCAATAACGTCATGATTTTTCGGAAGGGGACTGGCCCTCCACGATCATGACACGATAGCCGCGCCGCAGGTGTCCGTCCCGCGCCGCGATCAGGGCGTGTTCGACCGATTCCCGGTCCGGGTACTGCTGTTTCTTTACCCGGCCGCGACTGCCCTGATAGCCGGCCTCGGCGATCAGGGTCCAGCCGTGCAGCAGATCTTCCTGGGTCCACAGGTGACAGTAACGGTGCGGGAGGTTTCCCTCACTGGGTTTTTGCAGATAAATGCGCATTATCCACCAAACCTATCAGTGCAAGGGATTAAATATACGCTCATATTCCGCGATCGCATAGCGATCGGTCATGCCCGCCACATAGTCCGCGACGACGCGCGCCCGGCCGCTTTCGCCATCCGCCTCCTGCGCTGCGATACGGCGCTGAAATTCCGGCGGCAGCAGGCGGATATCGGACATGAAACCGTGAAACAGTTCTTTGACGATGCGCTGTGCCTTGGCCATCATGCGGTGGACACGGTAATGCTGATAGAGATTCAGCCGCAGAAACTGCTTCAGTTGCCGATGCTGCTCCCGCATGGGTTCACTGAAGCAGATCATCTGCCCCGTGTGCCGGCGCACGGCTTCCACATCAGCAGGCTGTAGCTGTTCGAGGATACGGCGCGAGTTTTCCACCAGATCCGACACCTGGCAATTGATCATGCGTCGGATAATTTCATGGATCCGGCGCCGGCCGCCAAGCTCGGGGTAACGCTGGTTCACCTCGGTGAACTGCTCGGCAAACAGCTGGATTTCGCACAGCTGTTCGATGGTCAGCAGCCCGGCGCGCAGCCCGTCATCGACATCATGGTTGTTATAGGCCACTTCATCGGCCACATTGGCCAGCTGCGCCTCCAGGCCGGGTTGTTTATGCTCCAGAAACCGCCGGCCCACCTCGCCAAGCTGCGCGGCCTTGTCACGGGCGCAATGCTTGAGTATGCCCTCACGGGTTTCAAAAGTGAGGTTCAGACCAGAAAATTCGGCGTATTTTTCTTCCAGCTCATCCACCACCCGCAGCGACTGGAGATTATGCTCAAATCCGCCAAACGCCCGCATACATTCATGCAGGGCATCCTGTCCGGCGTGCCCAAACGGGGTATGCCCCAGGTCATGGGCCAGGGCAATCGCCTCGGTCAGGTCTTCGTTGAGCACCAGCGCCCGGGCAATGGATCGGCCGATCTGCGCGACCTCGATGGAATGGGTAAGCCGGGTGCGGAACATATCCCCTTCATGGTTGACGAACACCTGGGTCTTGTATTCCAGGCGGCGGAAGGCCGAGGAATGGATGATGCGATCCCGGTCGCGCTGGTATTCGCTACGATATCCCGGCGGCGGCTCGGGATGGCGCCGTCCCCGCGACTGCTGTTCCGTGACGGCATACGCGGCAAGATGCAGCATTACAGGGCGATCCCCCCGGCGGTTTCGGTCACCGCATGATGCTGGTCCAATACCTCATGCAGCAAGGCCGGCGCGAAGGCATCCGTCACCACCGCCTGGCCGATGGTCTTAAGCAATACCAGGTTCATGCGACCGTTCAATACCTTTTTATCCTGGCCCATCAGGGTGATGAACTGTTCCGTGGCCAGCTTAGCCGGACCGCGGGTGGGCAGGCCGGCGCGCGAAATCAGGTTTTCGATGCGGTGCACCTCGCCTTCACTTAACCAGCCCAGACGGCGTGACAGATCCGCCGCCATAATCATGCCCACCGCCACCGCCTCACCGTGCAGCCAGGTGCCGTAACCCATCCCGGTCTCGATGGCATGACCAAAGGTGTGACCCAGATTCAGCAGGGCCCGCACCCCGCTTTCCCGTTCATCGGCCGAGACCACCCCGGCCTTGTTACGGCATGATTGTTCGATGGCGTGGGCCAGCGCCGCGGGATCACGGCCGAGCAGTTGCGCCATGTTGGCTTCCAGCCATTCAAAAAAGCGGAGATCACGGATCAGCCCATACTTGATGACCTCGGCCAGTCCGGCGCTCAATTCACGGTCATCCAGGGTGCGCAGGGTATCGGTATCGATCAGTACGCAATTGGGTTGATGAAAGGCCCCGATCATGTTCTTGCCCAGCGGGTGGTTGACCCCGGTCTTGCCGCCCACCGAGGAATCCACCTGGGCCAGCAAGGTGGTGGGGATCTGGACAAAATCGACACCGCGCCGGTAACAGGCGGCGGCAAAGCCGGTCATATCGCCCACCACGCCGCCGCCCAGGGCGATCAGGGTGCTGCGGCGGTCAAACTGCTTTTCGAGCAGGGCGTCGAAAATCCTGTTCATCACCTCCAGGCATTTATAACGTTCGCCGTCGGGCAAGATCACCGTGGCCGTCTCCTTGCCTGCAAGCGCCTGCAAGGCCTGCTCCAGATACAGGGGCGCCACCGTCTCGTTGGTGACCACCATGACCTGTCTGCCTTTGATATGCGGGACCAACCACTCGGGGCTGCGCAGCAGGCCGCTGCCGATATAGATTGGATAGCTCCGTTCGTCCAGATCGACCTGTAATGTTTTCATACTGTCTCCACCATATGTGAGGGTTGGCATCCAATCCAGGCAAATCACTAGCAATCAATGATCAGTCCTTTAATACGGCTTCGGCTTCCAGCTGCCCGGTGATGGCCTTTATAGCCGCGCGGACCGACAGGCCACCGGTGTTGATGATCATATCCGCTATTTCCCGATAGAGGGGATCTCGCACCGCCAGGATTTCCCGCAGCCTGGCGGCGGGGTCTTCCGTTTGCAGCAGGGGCCGCTTGTTATCGCGCGCCGTGCGCTCCAGCAGTTGCGGCAACTCGGCATATAAGTATATGACATAGCCGTGGCTGGATAAATTCGCGCGATTGGCCGGATCCAGAATTGCGCCACCCCCGGTCGCCAGGATGATACCCTGGGCGGTCACCAGTTCGGCAATGATAGTCTGCTCCCGCCGCCGGAATCCCGCTTCGCCTTCCAGCTCGAAGATCAGCGCAATGCTCACCCCGGTGCGCAGCTCGATCTCCCGGTCGCTGTCGACGAAGCTCAGGTGCAGCGCCTTGGCGAGCTGCCGGCCGATGGTGGTCTTGCCCGCGCCCATGGGCCCGACGAGGAATATGTTCTTGGATCGCGACATGGCTTCCCGGAAATGCACCGCGTGGAGATGAAAACACAATAGATGATGGGGAGGGTAAAAAGCAACCGCCGGGCGCCCGATACGGGGCGCCCGGCGGTCAGGGTCCGGCCATGGGCTGGTTACTTGTTACCGGCCTCGGTCGTGCCATCCTTGGTCAGCTTGGGTGTCACAAAGATCAACAGCTCAGTTTTGGTTTCACTGTCACTCTTGCTGCGGAACAGCACCCCCAGCAGGGGGATATCCCCCAGCAAGGGCACCTTGGAAACCGAATGCACCTTGGCCTGTTCATAGACGCCGCCGAGCACCACGGTATCGCCATTATTCACCAGCACCTGGGTCTTGATCTCCTTGGTGTTGATGCTGGGCACTCCGGCAAACTCCTGACCCACGCTGTCCTTGCTGACACGCAGATCCATGATGATGCGGTCATCCGGGGTGATCTGCGGCGTCACCTCCAGCGACAGGACCGCCTTCTTGAAAGAGATCGAGGTGGCCCCGCTGGCCCCGGCGGATTCCTGATAGGGGATCTCGGTGCCCTGCTCGATGGTGGCGGTCTGCTTGTTGGACGTGATCACCCGCGGGTTGGAGATCACCTCGCCCCGTCCCTCGGCCTGCAGGGCCGACAACTCCAGATCGATCAGGTTGGTGCCGTGCAGGACGCTCAGGGCATAGGCAGGCGCGCCGGCCGCCGGCAGATTCACATTCAGCCGGGTCGGCGACCCGGTGAGGATGTTGACGGGAAAATAACTGCCGGTACTGGCCGCGCTATCCAAAGCGGAAGACACCATCTCATCGGCTCCGGCAAAACTGCCCGAGTTCATGTAAAGCGTGCCCCGGCGCTGCTTGACCCGGTTGACCCCGAACCTGACTCCCAGATCCTTGGCAAAATCATCATCGGCAATCACCACGCGGGAATCGATCATCACCTGGCGGATCGGTATATCCAGCCTGGTCACCATTTTCCGGATCTCGGCCAGCTGCTCACCGGTTTCGCTGACCAGCAGGGTATTGGTGCGCTCATCGACCGAGACATTGCCGCGGGCGGACAGCAGGGAGTTCTTTTCACCTTTCAACAGGGTGGCCATTTCCGAGGCCTTGGCATAATTGACCTGGATGACTTCAAAGCGCAGCGGCGCCAGTTCCAGCACCTGCTTGTTGGCCTCCAGCTCGACCTTCTCGCGGCTGGCCAGTTCTTCGACCGGGGCGACCAGCATGATGTTGCCCTGGCGGCGCATGCCCAGACCCCGGGTCTTCAATACGATGTCCAGGGCCTGATCCCAGGGCACATTCATCAGACGCAGCGTCAGATTGCCCTGCACCGTGTCGCTGGTGACCAGGT
>MGXL01000088.1:9465-9574 GCA_001801365.1 Gammaproteobacteria bacterium RBG_16_57_12
AAAATCGGCGATCAGCTGCAATACGGCGCGCACTTCGATGTCCTGGAAATTCAGCGACAGTTTTTCACCCGTATAGGTGGGTTCCCGCGACAACAGCTCTTTCTTGTCC
>MGXL01000088.1:9658-13559 GCA_001801365.1 Gammaproteobacteria bacterium RBG_16_57_12
GCCTTGCCGTCGGTCACCACCGAGTCGATATACTGTACAGGCGTGGCGAAATCGATCACATCGAGACGCTGCACCAATTCCTGCGGCAACTGGGTGTTGGCGAAATCGACCACGATACGGCCGCCTTCTTCCCGGGTATCAACCGCGACATTCTTGTCTGACAGCTTGACGATGATACGGCCTTCCCCCGCCTGGCCGCGGCGAAAATCGATACTTTCAATATTATGCATTACCCCGGTAGCCTTCGCCTGCGTCGTGGTTTCGCCTTCCAGTATCAGCGTGACGCTATCGCCCGATATCCTGGTTTCGTAGGGCTGCATGTTGACCATGCCCAATACCACGCGGGTGCGGCTACCCGCCGCCACGACAGTGATATTGGAAACGGCGCCTATGCCCACGTTTTGCGTGCTCCAGGACAGCTTGCTGGCCGTGTCGGGGAAATCGAGCACAATGCGCGCCGGATCACTGATGGTAAAACTGTTGGGCTCACGCGGCTTGCCTGAGAATTTGATCCTGACCTGTACCCGGCTACCCGGCAGGGCGGCATATTCGACATTCTGTATGCTATTGCTGGCCGCGGATGTCGCCGAGGGTGATTTCTGGATGGCGACTTCTTCCTCAGCCGCCGGCTCTGCCTTGGGTATGACCCCCTGTCCAGAATCAGTTCCTGTGACGGTAGCATCGCTAAGATTGATGGTTATGGTCTTGCCATCGATGCGGGTGGTATACGGCACCAGTTCATCAAGATTCACCACCACACGGGTACGGCCATTCGCCTCGACCGCTGAGATACTCTTGGCGCGCCCGCCGTTCTTGATCGGCAGGGGCAGTGACCAGGGCAGATTATTCTTCACCTTGGGCAGATCGAAGGTGATGCGGGCCGGACGCGTGGTGGTGAAGCTGGTCGGCTGAGGCGCGTCACTGTCCAGATTGAGCTGCAATTGCAGGCCCTTGCCCGGCTCGGAGGTGTAACTGATAAACTCCAGCCCGGCGACCGGCGCCGTCTCTTCGGCCATGGACCCGCCTGCCAGCACAAGGCAGGATAACCCGATAGCTAGGATTGACCTCATAACACGCTCCCAATGACCACTGTTAACAGCAAACTCGGTATTGTTCATCATTATCACCCTGTAAAAATTCATGAGGTTACTCGTTGACCTCAAGCGTCGTTGGATGCTCCTCCCAACCACCAAGCCCGTCGGGAATCAACTCCAGCAATTCAACCTTCTTTTCGGCAATCCGTAGAACCTTGCCATAATTCTGCCCCAGATATTCGCCGACTCCGACCCGAAACACTTCATTCTGATTGGTCCTGATCAGCGCGAACTTTCCATTGGGGCCCATCATGCTGCCAACCAGCCGCAATGAATCCAGGGGGAAAGACTCCAGGCGCCCCCGCTCTCTGGACATGTCAGGTTGCCCGCCGGCCCCCTTCTTCCCGGATGCGCTCATGCCCTTGCCGGTAATTGATGGCTTGAAGGGATCGCCCAGATTACCGGCGGCATACTGAAAACGTTCAAATGCTTCCAGATTGGGCAATGGCTCTATCTTTCCAGCCGGGCGGGCCTTGACCGATTCAACATAGGCGTTCAGGTCATCATCGATATGCTCGCCGCCACCGCAGGCCGCCAGCAATACACCCATGGCCCCGCCTATCAGCAGACGCAGCATTCCGGTGAAAGGATTTCCGGTTGATATCGACACACTCATATTAAACATCCTGCGCTATTCTCCAACACATCACCGCGTCTTGGCCTTGGCCTTGTGCTGCGCAGCCTTCTGAGCCGCCACTTCATCTTCATCAAGATAACGATAGGTCTTTGCCGTAGTATCCATTATCAGATTCCCCGGGCTATCCTTGCCGGCACCCTTCGCGGCAAGTGAAAAATCATGCAGGGTTACAATACGCGGCAGATCAGCCACCTTGCTGACAAAGTCACCGAATACATGATATACACCGGATACCCGAATCTTGATTGGCGCCTCGGCATAGAACTCACGCATCTCCTCTTTCTGAGGCTGAAACAGCTCGAACTTCAGGCCGCTGGTAATCCCGGCGGTGCTGACTTCCACCAGCAGATCAGCCACTTCGGTCTTGCTGGGCAACTGTCGCAGCAACATGCCAAAGGAGCGTTCGATTTCCTTGATCTGTTCCTGATACTGGGCCAGCTTGGCCGCCTTGGCCTGCTTGGCTTCATAGGTGGCGCGCAACTCCTTTTCCTTGTTTTGCCCCGCCTCCAGAACCTCCAGGCCGGGCCTGACATCATATAAATAGGCCGCCAACAACAGGGCCGCGCATACCAGACCAATCGCAATCATCTTTACGACCAGCGGCCATGAGCCGATATTGTTGATATCCATATCCAGATTCTTGAAGTCGGCAAGCTTCACGGCGCCACCTCCTGTGGTTGCCCGCCCTCAATATTCATGACCTGTGTTACCTCCAGCTGGAATTGGCTACCCTGCGCAGAACCTTTTGATGAATCAATAACCACCAGACGCGGATTGGCAAACCAGGCCGAGCTTTCCAGATTACGCATAAAGCTGGACACACGCGCATTGGATTCGGCAATGCCTTCAACCTTGATCAGATTACCCACCCGGTCCAGGCGGGTAAAATACAAGCCTTCGGGCAACACCCTGACCAGCTCATCAAACAGGTGCACGATGCCAGGCCGGCTGCTCTGCAAATCACGAATAACGTTCATACGCGCAACCATGTTTTTCTTGTCGGTCTCCAGCTTGTTAATTTCGGTGATTTGATTGTCGACCTCGGTGATGATTTTCTCCAGATAAGCATTGCGATTGTTCTGATTCTCTATCATGCCGTTGACATGAATGTGCAGATAGCCGATAACCGCGACTGTCAACCCGGCGGCCAGCGCGATCTGGGTGAAAAATTCCTTCTTGCGCTCTTTGCGCAGCTCTTCACGCCATGGCAGTAAATTGATTCTGGCCATCTTAGTCGAAGCTCCTCATCGCCAGCCCGCAGGCGATCATCAGCGCCGGGGCATCGTTACTCAATGCCTGCGCCTTGACCCTCGATGCCAGCGGCATGTTGGCAAACGGGTTGGCCACCGAAGCGCCAATGCCCAGCTTCTCTTCAATCAGATCATCAACCCCCTGGATGGAAGAGCAGCCGCCCGCCAGGATGATATGATCCACGCTATTATAATGGCTGGAGGAGAAGAAAAACTGTAACGAACGGCTGACTTGCTGCACCATCGCCTCTTTGAAGGGCTCCAGCACTTCATAGACATAGTTGTTTGGCAGCCCGCCCTGGCGTTTGGCCATACCCGCTTCATCATAGGACAGTCCATAACGGCGCATGATTTCCTCCGTCAGCTGCTTGCCGCCGAATACCTGCTCCCGGGTATAAATGATCTTGCCATTGTGCAGGACATTAAGTGTGGTCATGGTTGCGCCAATATCCGCCACGGCGATGGTCTTGTCTTCACCGGTGATCTCCGGCAGCTGACTATCCAGCAGGCTACAGGCATTTTCCATGGCATAGGCCTCGATATCAACGACCCTTGCCGTCAGCCCGGCCAGGTCCAGGGCCGCTACCCGCATCTCGATATTCTCGCTGCGTGAAGCCGCCAGCAGCACATCCCCCATGTTGGGATTTTTTTCCGAGACCCCCAGCACTTCGAAGTCCATGTTCACTTCCTCGAGGGGATAGGGGATATACTGATCCGCCTCAAGCTGAATCTGTGATTCCATTTCATCATCGGAGAGGGTGGCCGGCATGGAAATGACTTTGGTGATCACCGCCGAACCGGATACCGCGGCGGCCGCATATTTGGATTTGGCGCCGGAGCGCCGCAGGGCCCGTCTTAACGCCTCTCCGACGGCTTCCACATCTGTGATGGTCTTTTCGACCACTGAATTCTGCGGCAAG
>MGXL01000088.1:13593-16310 GCA_001801365.1 Gammaproteobacteria bacterium RBG_16_57_12
CGCCCTGCATGCTCAATTCCAGCAGCTTGACCGACGTGGAACTGATATCTACCCCGAGAAGTAGCGGTTTTTTCTTCTGAATGAATCGCGAGAGATCTAATTTCACTTATTTTCTTCCTTCAGGGCGGAAACTGCGCCACAACATTTAGCGGCAGTTCAACTCTAATCTTGAGGCACTAAAATATAGCGCAATCAATCAATTTTCAATTTATTTAAAAGCAACCAATTAAATACGGATGGCAAATGGTAGTATACTTTGGCGATTATGAGTAACCTGCATTGTCTTCCGCAGATAGTATGTTGAGATAATCTTCGGCGCTTCCATGAAAATATTTAGTCCCAAAAATGTGCTCAAGGCCACATTTACAATCTTTGTCGTGCTGTGTATCACGGTTGTTGGTTTTATCTACATCTATATCAAGCCAAACCTTCCTTCTACTGAGGTATTGAAGGATATCCAGCTCCAGGTACCGCTGCGTATCTATAGCCATGATGGAAAACTGATCTACGAGTATGGCGAAAAAAAACGTACCCCGCTCGTCTATGAAGACATCCCCCAGAAAATGATCGAGGCGACGCTGGCCGCCGAAGATGACCGCTTCTTCAAGCACGCCGGGGTGGATTACCAGGGCCTGCTGCGCGCCGCCTTTTCCCTGCTGCTGACCGGCGAAAAACGCCAGGGCGGCAGCACCATCACCATGCAGGTGGTCAGAAACTATCTGCTCAGTCCGGAAAAGACCTTCCTGCGCAAGATCAATGAAATCATGCTGTCCTTCAAGATCGAGCATGAACTGACCAAGGAAGAAATCCTGACGCTCTATCTCAATAAAATATATTACGGTAACCGCGCCTATGGTGTAGCCGCCGCCGCACAGGTGTACTACGGCACGGATATTCACAAACTGACCACGGCGCAGATCGCCATGATTGCCGGCCTGCCCAAGGCCCCATCCACCAGCAATCCCATCATCAACCCGGAGCGGTCCTTGCAACGGCGCAATTACGTCTTGCGGCGGATGCATGAACTTACTTTCATCCCTGATGACGAATTCAGCGCGTCCCTGAACGAACTGGACACGGCCGCACCCCATGGTGAAAGCAGCGAACTCGATGCACTCTATGTCGGTGAAATGGTACGTGCGGAAATGTTTCAGCGTTTTGATAGCGATGCCTATACCAGCGGTTATAGAGTCTACACTACGGTGGACAGCCGCCTGCAGGAGGCGGCCAACAGCGCGCATCGGCTCGCCTTGCTGGAATATGACCGCCGTCATGGTTACCGCGGACCTGAAGCGCATGTCACGCTGGATCAATCCAGCGACATGACTACCTGGCGCGAAAGCCTGAAAGGTTACCGCACTGTCGGCATGCTGATCCCCGCCCTGGTAACCCAGGTGAATGATAACAGCGTCGACATCTTCACCACAGACTTCGGAAAACAACAGATACCGTGGGAAGGACTGTCCTGGGCAAAGCGTTACATCTCGACCAATCAGGCTGGGCCAGCCCCTGGTAATGCCCGCGATATCCTGAAGCCTGGCGACATCATCCGGGCGCAACTTCCACAGGCCCCGATCACTTATTTGATGTTGGCGCAGATCCCGCAACTGGATGGGGCGCTGGTGGCCCTGGCGCCCGGCGATGGCGCCGTCAGGGCACTGGTGGGAGGCATTGATTTCACCGAGAGAAACTTCAACCGCGCGATCCAGAGCCAGCGGCAACCGGGCTCCAGTTTCAAACCGTTTATCTATACGGCCGCCCTCGATAAAGACTATACCCCGGCAACCCTGGTCAATGATGCTCCGGTTGTCTTTGAAGACGCCCAGCTGGAAACCTCCTGGCGTCCCGAAAATTATACCGGCGAGTTCTATGGCCCGACCCGGCTGCGCGAGGCCCTGACCAATTCCCGCAATCTGGTTTCGATCCGCCTGTTGCAGGATATCGGCGTTAGTTATGCCATCAACTACGTCAAGCGCTTTGGCTTCGATCCTGCGCAATTGCCTAAGGATCTGTCGCTGGCGCTTGGCAGCGGGACGGTCACACCCATGCAGATGGCCGCTGGCTATGCGGTATTCGCCAATGGCGGCTACCGGGTTGAACCGTATTTCATAGAACGCATTGAGGATGCCAATGGCAAGGTGATTTTCACCGCGGCACCGGCGGCGGTATGCCCGGGCTGCGAAGCAGCAAAAACGGCTACAGCCAGTGTCGTAACCTCAGCCCCGGATTCAGATACCGATATGGCAAACACCCGCGAATCCACACCGGCGCCACAGGCCGAGCGTGTGCTCGATCCGCAGATTCATTATCAGATCACGTCGATGATGGGTGATGTCATCAAACGGGGTACCGCCCGCCGCGCCATGTCACTGGGTCGCAATGATCTTGCCGGCAAGACCGGCACCACCAATGATCAGCAGGATGCCTGGTTCTCGGGCTTTCATCCCAGCCTGGTCGCCATCAGCTGGGTAGGCTTCGATCAACCCCAGCCCCTGGGCAACGGCGAGACCGGCGGCAAGGTCGCCCTGCCGATGTGGATCAGTTTCATGGCGGAAGCCCTGAAGGGTGTGCCGGAGACCGCCATGGCGGTCCCCCCCGGCATGGTCACCGTGCGTATCGATCCCGAGACTGGGCTATTGGCGAACAGCAACGCCGCCGATGCGATTTTTGAGACGTTCCGGGCACAGACCGTACCACAGCAGGTCGCGCCGTCTCTG
>MGXL01000089.1:0-257 GCA_001801365.1 Gammaproteobacteria bacterium RBG_16_57_12
GGACATTATCGATTTCATGGTCGCGCGCCTCCTGGACCACCTGCGCATCGAACATCAGCTGCTCAAACGCTGGGGGGAAACAGCCGGATGACACTCAGACGGATACCGGTGTTCCCCCTGCATACGGTGCTGTTTCCCGGCGGTGTATTGCCACTGCGCATCTTCGAACCCCGCTATCTGGATATGGTCAGCGACTGCCTGAAACGCGAAACGGGCTTCGGTATCTGCCTGATCCGCGAAGGATCGGAAGTGGGCAA
>MGXL01000089.1:351-492 GCA_001801365.1 Gammaproteobacteria bacterium RBG_16_57_12
CAGCGTTTTCTGATCAAAAACCACACCGTGCAGCCCAACCAGCTGACCATCGCCAACGTGGAATTGCTCCCCAACGAACGGCCCAGCCCACTGCCCGAGCAATATCTGGAATGCGCCGCGCTGCTGAAAAAAATCATCGAG
>MGXL01000089.1:580-793 GCA_001801365.1 Gammaproteobacteria bacterium RBG_16_57_12
TTAGCGTCAAACAGGAACTGCTCGCCCTCGACAACCCGGTCCGGCGCCTGGCCTGCATCACCGAGCTGCTGGATGAGTTGAATTTTCTTTAGCTTACCGGTTCACTGCCATATCAGATCATGGGCCCCACACCGACCACAGCATCGCCGCGGCCACCCCTAAGGCCGCGACACCAAGCAGCAGCACCGCACCGGCGGCGCAGTCCTTGACGAT
>MGXL01000089.1:861-1147 GCA_001801365.1 Gammaproteobacteria bacterium RBG_16_57_12
CGGCCGCCAGCACCAGGAACACGGCGATCCCCAGCAGGGCCCACCACACCGGTGCCGGCCGCAACAGCGGCAACAACAACAGGGCGGCCACGGCACAATACACCTGGGTCCTGAAACTGCGCTCGGCACGCCAGGCCGCGCGCAGTCCCGCCAGGGCAAATCCCAGGCGATGGATGAATTGCCTGCCTTTCATTCCTGAGCACCTGTTATCAAAATCACTTCACCCTGCCAACGGGCATCCGCGGGAAGCCTGTCCTGCAGCTCGGGCAAGGCACGGCGCTGCCTG
>MGXL01000089.1:1221-3600 GCA_001801365.1 Gammaproteobacteria bacterium RBG_16_57_12
TGAAATGAACGGCGCCGGTTGCACCAGTTGCAGGGAGGACACATAACCTATCCATAACGGCAGGGCGCGATCCGTCATCATCACATCCGAGCGCCACAGCCGCAGCACCAGCTGACGCTGTTCACTGTCCAGGGCGTGGATCAGCCGGATTTCATCATGCTGTCCATCATGCACTTGGGGCAGCACGGGCAGCTCGCCGATGGCCGGCCTGGATATCAGCCAGTGCATGGCGCTTTTCATGTTGAAAGGCTCCGGCGCCCGCCAGCCCCGCGCCAGCAGACGGGCGCGGATGCTCTGCCCGTCGGCCAGCCACTGCACGGTCAGCGGCTGTCTGACATTGCCTTCGAGATCCAGGCGATAGACCGGCAATTCCTGCCAGCCCTGCCGTGCCCAGGATTGGCTATCGCTGTAGATCATCTCCTGCGGCAAGGCATGGCGCCGGACCTCCTGATCAAGATTCCGGTCGATCAGCCAGCCACCGCTGCCGGCGAGCATTACCACCGTCACCAGCAGCACCGGTCTGACATCAAGCGGCCGGGCGACATGGCGCCGGTAGGCGATGCCGATCAGCACCACCCATAACAGACCGAAAATCAGTCCACCCACCACATCGGTGAACCAGTGCACGCCCAGGTAGAGCCGGGAGATGGCAATCAGCATCACCAGCACGGCCACGACGGCATAGGCGATCCAGCGCCGCGCCAGCGGCAGCTCACGGGTAATGATCACGGCCAGAAATCCATACAACACGGTATTCATGGTCACATGCCAGCTGGGCAGCCCGAAGCTCATCAGCCCGTCATAAACAGGTAGCGGCCTGGGCAATTGCAAGGTCACTTTCAGCAGGATGGGCGCCCAGGCGCCAAACACCAGCGCCGCACACCAGTGCAACAGGACAAACCAGCACCGTGTCCAGGCCAGCCACAAGGCCACGCCAATACCGACACAGGAGGTGACAAACACGCCCCCCAGCAAACTCACCATCACCATGAACTGATCCGCCCAGGGGGTGCGCAGCCCCGTCATGATATGCCAGAGCCTGTTATCCAGCGGGGTCGGCGCCTTGCCGATCACCAGCATGACCAGTGACACGAAGGCCCATACCAGCACCAGCAACAGGACAGACGATGCAAACAGGCCGCGCGCCTCAGGGTGGCCGGGCTCGACAATGGCGGCGGTAAGCCCCCGCAGGCGCGGATGGTGATAGCCCCACTGCAACAGACGGTCGATCAGGCGATTGGCCTGTGCAGAGAGCGTCAGATAAAAACGCCGGCTCAGCCAGATAACCAGCCACATCACCAGCAGCAGCGCCACCACCAGCACCATCAGGCGGGTACCCACCTCCGAGGCCAGGCCGAGGGAGGCGCCGAACAGCACCCCGGGCAGAAGATAGGCCGGGGCCCACAATAGCGCCGAGACCACGTTGATCAGGTAAAAACGCGGTATGGGCATGCCCAGCATCCCGGCCACCACCGGGATGATGGGTCGCACCGGCCCCACGAAGCGCCCGATCAGCACGCTCTTGCCGCCGTGGCGGATAAAAAAATCCTCCCCCCGCGCCAGAAACGCGGGGTAACGGCGCAGCGGCCACATCTCGCGCAGGTGTTCCTTGTAGTGATATCCCAGCCAGAAACTGATCCCGTCGCCCACCACCGCACCGGCCACCGCCCAGGCGATACAGGGCAACAGCGGGTATGCCCCGGCGCCGACCAGGGCGCCGATACCGAACATCATCGCCACCCCGGGCACAAACAGCCCCACCACCGCCAGCGATTCGGAGACAGAAATCAGAAAAATGATGATCCCCGCCCAGGTGGGGTGCTGGGCGATCCAGTCGATCAGGGGTTGCAGATTCTCAATCATGATGAAAAATATTGCCGGGTGGATGGCTTACGCCAGCGATTCATAACTACAGCGCATCACCGCGCGACAGGGCACGCAGTTCCGTAATCGCCCCGCGCAACACATATATCGCCGACCGGAGAAAAAGAACGGCCAGCACCAGGCCAACCAGGATATCCGGCCAGCCTGAATGAGTGAGCCATACCCCGGCGGCGGCAAACAATACCGAGATGTTGGCGATGATGTCATTGCGGGAACACAACCAGACAGAGCTCATATTGATGTCATCGGCCCGATGCCGCCAGAGCAGCCACAGGCATATGCTATTCGCGGCAAGCGCGAGCAGGCCAATGGAGCCGATGGCCTCGAAGCCCGGCACATGAGGAAAGAGCATGCGGTAAATTGCCTGCCCAAGAACAAATAGACCAAACAGCGCCATGAAGCCCCCCTTGCACAGGGCGGCAATGGCCTTCAGTCTCGCGCCACGTGCAATAACATATAGGCTGAATCCGTAGACCAGGGCATCGCCGAGCATAT
>MGXL01000089.1:3644-5475 GCA_001801365.1 Gammaproteobacteria bacterium RBG_16_57_12
GCCGTGAGCTCCACCACAAACATGACGGCATTGATGCCCAGCACTATCTTTAGCGTCGAGCCCTGGCGCGCTCGAAGCGCCTCGATCTCGCAAGCCTTGTCGTTACAACAGTCGGCCATCGTCTGCCCCGGAATTGCCTTGCGTAAAACCAAGGGATCTATCTCCTATTAGACACGGCACAATCACAGGCAGCAAGGTTTTTTCAGCAGGCTGTTAACTCACCACGAATCTATGATCATACGCTGCAATACGGTATTATCAGGCACGGCGCGGCCAGGGAGAGATGGTCCATGACAGGACCAGTTTCGTGAGAAACCAACACTTATCCGGCTGGCGCGCAATTAATGAAACAAAGGCATCCACTCCTGCAAAATTCTATTTGTAAATTCAGCATATGCCGGTTTGCAATAGCATTCCTGCTCATGAGCGGATTATGCCTGGGTGTGCCGGCGCACAGCACGATCTCAAGTTCCCTTCCAATCCATGGCAACAACCTGCCTCACGTCAGCAGTGATACTGAACTCAACCCGGCTGCCAGCCTGCCGACAGAGACTGACGCCCGGGATATATCCAGTCATGCCAAAGCCACGGTGCCCGATAAAAAGAACCGCATAGGCATATTTATCTTCGGCATGGCGATAAACATTGCGCTGGCCATCCTGCTGGGATACTGGGTCGTCAGGCAAAGGAAGCTGCGCAGTCTGACTCCACCCGATCAGGAGACCGAAAAATCAGAATGACCGGTGCTGAAGGATGGCCGTAAGATAGACGGCATAAACCATCAGCAGCAACATACCCCGCCGCCGCCCGATAAAACCCTGGCGCGTCGGGAATGTGAGCACCACGGCAACCAGCCCAAATACCAATGCCACAGCCACTTCCCGCCAACTGACAGTTATGGGGTGGATGACGGCGGCCACGGCCACAATGAAAAGGCCGTTGAAAATATTGCTGCCGAGAATTGCCCCCAGACTGATCTCGTCATGCCCGCGAAGCTTGGCAATCAGGGTCGTCGCAAGCTCCGGCACCGAGGTGCCCACCGCGACAATGGTTGCCCCGATAATAAATTCATCTATGCCGAAAGAAACGGCAATGCCTCTTGCCCCGGCCACAATGAGGCTTCCGGCAGCGACAAGAAAGACAAGACCGGCAACACATGAGAGGGCGATAAATCCTGCCCGATGCGCTCCGAGAATCTCCTGTGCAGCGCTTCGCTGCTTGCGTGCCTCGATGACAGCGGCCACCAGCCAGCCAATAAAGATGCTCAGCATCAGTAAGCCGTCGAGCCTGGAAAGCACACCATCAATAAACAAAACGGCCGTGATCACCGGAACCAGCACTGCCACAGGAAAATCCCGTTTCACACTGTCACGCGGGCTCTGGATTCCGGAAATCACCAGGGCAAGCGCCAGGATGAGGGCGACATTCACCACATTGCTGCCGAGCGCATCGCCGAGGGCGATCTGCGGCTTTCCAACCATGGCGGCACTGATGGAGACCGATAGCTCCGGGCTCGATGTGGCGAATGCCACAACGGTAGCGCCGATGATCCCCGGAGTGATCCTCGCCCAATGCGCCAGTCCCACCGCGCCGCGCACAAAGAGCTCGCCACCGATTCCGGCGCAAATGATGCCCAGGAGCAACAGAGCATAATCATTCATTGCAGTCGCAAGCTCACGATTGTGTCCTCTATCCGCCGTGTGCAGCCGCCGCGGGCGTGCGCCGCACCGCACGGACAAGCCTGCCGAGCAGCTGCGCGGCATCATCGATATAGGTGTACAGGGCCGGCACCACCAGCAGACTCAGCAGTGTGGAGGTGATCAGCCCGCCG
>MGXL01000089.1:5540-5646 GCA_001801365.1 Gammaproteobacteria bacterium RBG_16_57_12
CATGCCCGCGCCCATGGCGATAGTCGTCATCAGAATGGGGCGCGAGCGCTTGTGGCAGGCGTCCACGAGCGCCTCGAAGCGTGGCATGCCGTGCCGCCGCGCGACG
>MGXL01000089.1:5656-5780 GCA_001801365.1 Gammaproteobacteria bacterium RBG_16_57_12
GATGGCGTATTCCACCAGCAGGATCGAATTCTTGGTCACAATACCCATAAGCATGACGAGGCCGATCATCGACGGCATAGATAAGGCCTTGCCGGTTAGCAGCAGACCGACGAATGCCCCGCCA
>MGXL01000089.1:5814-6270 GCA_001801365.1 Gammaproteobacteria bacterium RBG_16_57_12
GCTGCATGAAGTCATGAAACAGCAGCACCAGCACCCCGTAGATGCACAACACCCCGATCAACATCGCGATGCTGAAACTTGCGAACAGCGCCTCCATCTCCTGGGTGTCGCCCAGTTGCGCAATAGAGACCGCCGGCGGCAGGTTCTTGAGCACGGGCAAGGCCATGGCCTCTGCATAAACCTCGCCGAGCTGGCGGCCACCCAACTCCACTTCGAGCGTGACGTTGCGGCTGCGGTTCAGGCGACTGATTTCGGCAGGGCCGGATTCGATCGAGAGCGTGGCGACGGCGCCCAGCAGCACCGGGCCGTGTTTGCCGGGCACCATAAGGCGTTCCAGTTGCGCCAGGTCGGCGCGCACGGCATCGGGCAATTTCACACGGATGGGCACCTGGCGCTCGGAGAGGTTGAGTTTGGCCAGGGCGGTGTCGTAGTCACCCGCGGTGGCCACGCGCAGGG
>MGXL01000089.1:6294-8117 GCA_001801365.1 Gammaproteobacteria bacterium RBG_16_57_12
CGCCGAGATCCGCGGCGCGGGCGAAATCCGGGCGGATGATGATTTCGGGCCGCGTCAGCGCGGCGCTCGAGCTCACGTTGCCGATGCCCGGCAGGGTGCGCAGCTCACGTTCGGCCGCGCGGGCGGCCAAGGCAAGCGCGGCGGCATCTTCGCTCTTGAGCACGATCAACATCTTCACGCCGGCATCAGGCGGCCCCACGTTGAAGCGCGCGCCGGGGATCTCGCTCAGCCTGGCGCGTATCCCCGTTTCGATTTCCTGCAGCGATTCCGCCCGGTCGTTGCGATGCACCAGCGTGAGCGTCAGGACAGCGCGGCGCGCTTCGGCCGCGGCGCCCGGGGCGAAGAGATCGCCGCTCGATCCGCCGCCCACCGAGCTGAACACGCCTGTCACGCCCGGCAACTGCGCCACGGCAAGCCGTGCCTGCTCGGCGGTCTGCCACGTTTCCGACAGGGTACTGCCCGGGGGCAGCTCGATGGTGATCTGGGTCTGACCGCGATCCGCGGGCGGCACAAAGCCGGTAGGCAGGAGGGGGATGAGCGAGATCGAGCCGGCGAAGAACAATGCGGCGCTGATCGAGGTGGTGAGGCGGTGCTGTAGGCACCAGCGCATGGCGCGCAGATAGGTACGCATGATCCAGCCGTCGTGCTGGGCCCCCTGCCTGGCGGGCTTGAGCAGATAGGCTGCCATCATCGGCGTGAGCAGGCGCGCCACCAGCAGCGAGGTAAAGATGGCCAGCACAGCCGTCCAGCCGAACTGTTTGAAGAATTTACCGGGCACACCACCCATGAAGGCCGTCGGCAGAAATACCGCAACCAGCGCAAAGGTAGTGGCGATGACCGCAAAGCCGATCTCGTCGGCCGCCTCCATGGCGGCCTGATAGGGTGGCTTGCCCATGCGCAAATGGCGCGTGATATTTTCGATCTCGACAATAGCGTCGTCGACCAGAATACCGATCACCAGCGCCATGGAGGTGAGCGTGACCGTATTCAGGGTGAAACCAAACCAGTACATGCCCAGAAAGGCCGGGATAATAGACAACGGCAGTGCCACGGACGCCACGAAAGTTGCGCGCCAGTCGCGCAGGAACCACCACACCACCAGCACCGCCAGCAATGCGCCCTCGAAGAGCAGAGCCATGGAGCCATCGAAGTTCTCTTCGATGGGCGCGACGTTGTCGATGGATTCGACAATGTTCACATTGGGATGTTCGGCGTGCAGTTGCGCCATGGCCTGACGCACACCTCGGGTCTCGTCACCCGCCACATCCAGTTCACTGGCGCCCTTGGTGCGGAAGATCTCGATGGCCACCACCGGCTTGCCATTCTGCAACGCCACCACGCGACGTTCGGCCGTGGTGTCGGTCACACGCGCCACCTGATCGAGCCGGATGCGGCGGCCATCCTGCAAGGGCAGTTCGAGCACGGCGAGTTCCCCGGCCGACTTGACCGTGGCGATGGTGCGCACGGCCTGTTCGGCACCGCTCACATCGCCACGTCCGCCAGGCGCGTCCTGCTGCACCTGGCGCAGCCGGCGTGATACGTCGATGGCGGTCACACCCAGCGCGGCCATGCGCGCGGCATCAAGCTCCACGCGAATCTCGCGCAGCGCCCCGCCCACGCGCTTCACGCCGCCCACGCCGGGCACGGCGAGCAGGCGCTTGGTGACGGTATTGTCGACGAGCCAGGAGAGAGACTGTTCATCGAGCTGCCCGGAAAAGAAGGCATAGGTGAGCAGCACGCGCCCGGCCGTGGAGACCTTGGCCACTATCGGGTCGCGCATCTCGGCGGGCAGATCAGCAC
This sequence comes from Gammaproteobacteria bacterium RBG_16_57_12, assembly GCA_001801365.1. GTDB lineage: Bacteria > Pseudomonadota > Gammaproteobacteria > RBG-16-57-12 > RBG-16-57-12 > RBG-16-57-12. Next base: position 8,095 of record MGXL01000089.1, read on the forward strand.
GCACGCGCGCCACGGCGTCGCGC
>MGXL01000089.1:8127-9096 GCA_001801365.1 Gammaproteobacteria bacterium RBG_16_57_12
CCGCCTCGGCGCCGTCTTTCTCGAGGATGAATTCGACGGTGATCGTGGCCTCGCCATCCAGCACCTTGGTAAAGATGTTCTTCACGCCCTGCAGTGTGGCGACCGCATCCTCGATCTTGCGCGCGACATCGGTTTCGAGCTGGACCGGCGCCGCGCCCGGCAGTGAGGCGCTGACCGTGACAATCGGCAGTTCGATATCAGGAAAATCCTGCACGCCGTTGGCCTGATAGGCCAGCAGCCCCGCCAGCGTCAGCAGGGCGAACAGCATGATGGCCGGGATCGGATGCTTGATCGAGAGTGCAGAGAAATTCACAGCCGCTCCTTATCCGCCAGCGCTTGATGCCGGCAGCGGCACATTCTTCACCAAGTCGCCGTCGTTGAGAACCCCGGCGCCGCTGGTCACCAGCGCCATGTCGGCATTCATGCCATCAATGACCTCCACGCGCTCGCCCTGCCGCCGGCCCGTGTCGATGCGCACTTGCGAGACGCGACCATCGGCATTCAGGCGAAATACATAACTGAAGCCATCGCGCACCACCACGGCCTGTTGCGGCACCGTGAGCGCGCTGGACTTTCCCAGTTCAAACTGTCCGGCGGCAAACATGCCGGCCGCGATGCCCGCGCCGGCGGGCAGATCCACATACACCAGCGCCGTACGGGTTTGCGCATCCACTGTCGGGCCGACCATGCGTACCTTGCCTGTGACCTGCACGCCGTTGGCCGCCGTGAGGGTGGCCAGGGTGCCGGGCCTGATGCGCGCCAATTCGGTGGAGATGACCTCGGCCCGCCACTCGAGACGGCCCTGGCGGATCATGCGAAACAGCTCCGTGCCCGAACCCACCACCGCGCCCACGGTGGCCAGGCGCGCGGAGATCACGCCGCTGTCGGGCGCCAGGACCTGGGTTTGTTTCAGGCGCAACTGCTGCACGGCCACCGCGGCCTGCGCTACCCGCACGCGCGCCTTCGCGG